>NZ_JBYTAH010000006.1:47454-126132 GCF_058787975.1 Cupriavidus sp. FW305-26 | reverse complement strand
CCCCCCCCCACCAACCCCGATATGCATGGGGTCAGCGGGAGGTGTTGTCTATGGGGTTGGTCTCGAGCATCGGGTTGGAAAGGACAACAGCAGGGAGCGTGCCAGCTCCAGCGCCATGCCCGCGCGGATCACGGAAGTGCCTGTAAACACGGGGGTTTTTCATTGCAGCCGGCGCCGGCCGCGGATGCGCGGCGAGCTGGCGTCACGGCGTACTGGCGGGGCGCAACCAACAGATCGCGCATCGGTGTTGGATGGCACGCGACACTTGCGGAGCCGGCGCAAAAAAAACGGCGGCACACGCGCGCCGCCGTCACCGCAAGGTCCGGGTCACTTCACGTAGATCGTGATCTTCTTCGAATAGACCGGCGGGTTGGTGGGAATGTGCTTGTCATCCCCCATCAAAAGCTGCAGCGTATGCTTGCCAGGCGGCAGCTCGATCATGGTCTCGGTCTCCCCCGCCCCGAAATGCAGGTGATTGCGGTCGTTGGGGATTTCCTTGTCCATCGGCGGCAGATCCGCATCGATCAGCAGATGATGGTGCCCGGTATTGGGATACTTCACATCCTTCGGCGCCACCCCCATATTGCGCAGCCCGAACCACACCTTGAATGGCTTGCCCGCGGGCATCGTCTGCCCGTCGTTGGGCCAGCCGATATACAGGTAGGCGTTGGGCGGCGCCGGCGTCGAACCACCCTGCACCACCGCTGACAGCAGCAGGCTGGCGGCAAAGACAGCCGCGGCAAGTAGTCTGGACATGGTGCTCTCCCCTGTTTCCTGATCGACCTGGTTCGGCTTCCGCGGCGCGCGCTGCACCGCTATTTCACCGTGATCGTGATCTTCTTCGAATAGATCGGCGGCTCGAACGGCACGTGCTTGGCATCGCCCATCAGCAACTGCAGCGTATGCTTGCCGGGCGGCAACTCAATGCGCGCGTCGGTCTCGCCCGCCCCGAAGTGCAGGTGGTTCTTGTCCGAAGGGATTTCCTTGTCCAGCGGCGGCAGCTCGGTGTCGACCAGCAGGTGGTGGTGCCCGCAGCGCGGCGACTCGACGCCCTTGGGGCAGACGCCCATATTGCGCAGGCCCATGCGCACCCACAACTTGCCGCCGCTGATGACCGTGCCATCGTGCGGCCAGATGATGTAGGCCTCGGCATTGGGCGGGGCTGCCGTCGACAGCGAAAGCGACGGCGCAGCGGCCAGGGTGGCAGCCGCCAGCAGGCGGAACAGGAATCGTCTGGACATACGCGGCGCCTCCCGGAAACAGTCCGAAACCCGATCACGTTGTCCCGAAAGCCCATTCTTGTTGCTTGTTGGTCAGCGCTCGGCGATTCGTCATTCAGGTTAGGTCGCAAGCCCGGAAAAAGCGAACCCGGCGCGTCGCGGCGGCATGGCAATGCCCCGCCGGAGACACAAGCGCTGTGCTATCTTGAAGCAAGCCCGGTCGACGTCTCGGCAACACCACAATGCGCCCCCGACGCATGTGCCGGCAGCTACCGGCATGCGGCGGGATCGCCGCGGCTCCAGCGAGGTGTGAAGATGTGGCGCAATCTACCAGTCGTATGCGCGGCCGCCATGGCCGCCATGGCCGCGATACTCGCCGGCGCGCCGCTGCCTGCGCAGGCGGCCGCCGCTGCCGCAGGCCCCGCGGCCACGGAACCGCTGCTGCTCGCCGGCATCATGCCCAAGAACACCGACGAGCAGTACGAGCTGAGCTTCTGGGAATCGATCAAGAACAGCAATTACGCCGGCGACTACGAGGCCTACCTGAAGCAGTATCCCAACGGACGCTTCGCGGTGCTGGCCAGGGCGCGCCTGGAGCGGCTGGCGGCGTCCGCCTCCGCACCCAAGGCCCAGGCGCCCGCGCCCGCCCCGCCGCCCCGCTCCGGCACCTCTGCCGCGGGCCAGGTCACGCGGCCCCCAGCGCCCGCCGCGGCAGCGCGTCCGGCATCGCCGCCTGCTGCGCCACCGGCAACTGCATCGCCGCGCCCGGGCACGGCGGCGGGCGGCGCGGTCAGCCCCACATTGCGCACCGGCGAGATCCGCGATTGCCCGACCTGCCCGGTGCTGGTTTCCTTGCCGGCGGGCAGCTTCACCATGGGCAGCAGTGCCAGCGATCCCGCCGAGAAGCCCCCGCATCACGTCACCATCGGCCAGCCGTTTGCCATCGGCCGCTATGAGGTCACGGTCGAGCAATGGAATGCCTGCGCCGACGCCGGCGGCTGCCAGCGCGTCCCTACCGTCGCCGACAGCCCGAAGACCGCGCCGGTGCGTGATGTCAGCTGGGACGACGCGCAGCAGTACGTGGCCTGGCTCAGCAAGACCACCGGCAAGGCCTACCGGCTGCCCACCGAGGCGGAATGGGAATACGCAGCGCGCGGCGGCACCGCCAGTGCCTACTGGTGGGGCGACCAGATGCGCAAGGGCAATGCCAACTGCAAGGACTGCGGCGACCCCTGGAGCCAGGATGCGCCGGCCGCGGTCGGGACGTTCGCGGCCAACCCGTACGGCCTGCACGACGTCAACGGCAGCGTGTGGGAATGGGTGGCCGATTGCTGGCACAGCTCATACAAGGGCGCGCCCGCCGACGGGCGCGTGTGGAACGAGAACGCGTGCGGCGCACGCGTGATCCGCGGCGGCTCCTGGCGCGAAGGGGCGAGCTACATGGTGTCGTCGACGCGCTTCAAGTACAGCCCCAGCGTGCGGCAGTCGCAGAACGGCTTTCGCGTGGCGCGCGACATGAAGTAGCGGCTGGCGCAATTGGCAAGCCGGCCAGGTGGCAGCAATCAGCGCGCGCGCGTGGAGATCTGCACCAGGTCCGCGCTGATGCGGTCCCGCCCATAGGTGCGTGCCATCTGCGCCAGCGGCTTTTCCAGTGCCTTCAGGTAGTCCTTGTGCGACTCGACCTCTGCGCGCCGGCCCTCGAACAGCGGCGCGGGCGTGGTCAGCAACACCACCAGCTCGGTGCCGAACGGCCCGGAGATGATCCAGTCGCCACCGTCGCCAACCGTGGCGCCATGGCTGGGCGGCGCCTGGTGGGCGGGCACGCGCGCGCTCGGCACCATGTGCGCCACCTTGCCGTCGGCCGCGAAGTAATCGACATAGACATAGGAGTCGCGGGCCGGGGTGCGCAGATCCAGCACCAGCGGTGACCCTTCGGTCAGCTGCGTGCCCTGGCCGCGCAGCCGCAGCGACGAAGCCGTGCCCCCTTCGCGGTGGCCCGACCAGTACGGCGCGATCAGGGTGGCCACGTCGCACTTGTCGGCGGCCAGCGGCTGGGTGTCGATCGACACGCCCTTGAGCTCCTTGACGCCCGGCAACGCGCTGAGCTGCTCGCGCAGCCGCACGGCGCCGACGCTCTCGGCCAGGAAGCCACGCACACGCAACGTCTGCGCCTGCTGGGTGGCGGTGAGCAGCGAGCACGGCACCGCGGCCAGCATCTTCGTGACGTCGGCCATCGACAGCACCGCCGGGCGGGCAGCCGGTGCGGGCGGGATGACCGGCGCTGCGGGCACCGGTGTAGCCGGGGCCTCGACGCGCGCATCGCCAGCCGGTGCTTCGGCCTGGCGCTGCGAATGCCAGGCGTAGTAGCCGATCGCCGACACGCCCGCCAGCACGGCCAGCGCGCCGCCTGCCATCAGCGGCGAGGGGCGCCGCGTGGACACCACCGGCACCGCGCTCATGCCATGCAGGAAGCGCGCGACGGTGGGCGTGCGTGTCTCGCGGTCGAGCGACAGCGCCTCGCGCAGGGTCTTCCACTGCGTGCGGCTCAACTGCGGCGGCTGCGCCGGCTTGAGCCCGGCATCGCGCGCCTGGTTGGCCGAGAGCCGCTGGTAGGGATGCTTGCCGGTCAGCAGTTCATAGGTCACGCAGGCCAGCGCAAAGATGTCGTCGCGCGGGTCGGGCTCGCAATGGTCGAACATCTCCGGGCTGGCGTAGGCTGGCGTCATGCCACCCAGCGAGCCGGGATCGAACACGGTCCGGTCGGACTCGTCGGCCGGCGGCAGGAAGCCGCGCGCGATGCCGAAGTCGATCACCTTGACCTCGCCGTTGGCGGTCAGGAAGACGTTGGCGGGCTTGAAGTCGCAGTGCACGAAGCCGCGCTCGTGCGCGTATGCCAGCGCATTGCCCATGCCGTTGATGATCGACATGGCGCGCGCCATCGGCATGCCGGTGAAGCCCGGGGCCTTGAGCACATGGTTGAGCGAAGAGCCTGACAGGTATTCCATGGTCAGGAAGACCACCGGCCCGTCGCGGTCGAAGTCATAGACGGTGACGATATTCCGGTGCGCCAGCGTCTGCGCCTTGCGCGCCTCGCGCTGCAGCGCCATCAGCGACTTGGGGTGCCCGCTGAACTGCAGGTTCAGGACCTTGATGGCGATATAGGGCTTGCGGTCCGAGGCTTCCAGCTTGCGCAGGTCGAGCGCCTTGTAGACCGTGCCCATGCCGCCCACGCCCAGGCATTCTTCCAGCACGAAGCGGCCGTTCAGCGTATCGCCCACGCCCTTGGTATGCGCCGCCTGCGGCAGCGTGCCCGGCTCGGGCGAGGTCGCATACAGCGAGCCCGTCTGCGTGCCGGCCAGGCGCGTGGCCTCGGTGGCGCCGTCGTACTGCGTGGCGCCGCGGCGCTCGATGCGCCGCATGACTTCGGCATAGACCGCGGGCGGGAACGGGAAGCGCGTGTTTTCCTCGATGACCACGCGCGCGGCCTGGCTGGGCGTGGTGGGATCCTGCGCCAGCGCCGTTTCGAACGACGCAACAAACTCGTCGTCGGAGAGACCGCCGTTCTGGAACTTGCGGATCAGTTCTTTGAGACTGGCCACGGGATGCCCCGACATGGTTGCTGGCACGGCCCATCCCACAGTGCAGATATGCCCTGCCTTCGAGATGGATACTAGTGCGCACCCATGGCATGCGCAAACCGCGCGAGGCCGGCGTGCAACGCGGCGCGCGGGCGCTCTTTGCGAATCGCGTCACCTGTAGCGCGCCACTGTCGCGGCCGCGCCAACACCAGCACGCCGGCTGTTGCCTGCGGCCCGTCACCCGCGGCATGCGGCAGGCCTTACAGCCAGCGGGCGCGAGCCGACATCGAAAATAAATCCCCCATGCTTTCAGGCAGTTGCGCGTGCCTGGCGGGGGCCGGCAACGGCGTTGGCACATTCCCTGCGTTAGTACCTCCCGATGGGCCGGCAATTGCGCCGCCATCTGAGCGCACCGCGCGGCGGTCCGGCGGGCAAGACCGCGGACCGCCTCGCCTATACTGAAGCGGTTCCGCGGCCGCATGGCCGTGGCGCCGCTTGACCGGAGACAGCCATGGCAGTGATCGTCATCAAGGATTTGCCCGACAGCATGGATCTCGACCGGCAGGCCATGACCGCCATCCTGGGCGGCGGGCGTACCGCCGGCGGCCAGGCATGGCATGGCTTGCGGCGCCAGGGCGCCGCGCGCATCGTCGACTACCCGGGCGGATTGCCGGGCAACCGCCATGTGATGCCGCAGGAGCAGCCGCTAGGGCGGCTGCCGCGCAAGGCCGCTGGCAAGGATGCAGAAGACTGAACCGCAACCACAACCGCCAAATGAAAAGCCCGCCATCGCTGGCGGGCTTTGGATGCGGACGGGCCCGGACCACCTGGGTCACGCGGTCAGCAGTTCGGTCATTCTGTTCCAGGCAGGCTTCCCATGATTCCGCCCATGATGCATGAAGCGGACGCCCATCCGGACCACCCGGAGAGTCGCAGGAAGTCTGGCGCGTGGAGTCAATGACCGCAGTGCTCGCCGCGAACAGCGGCCCAATGCCGCTGCAGGAGGTCAAGCGGGAGCGTTTTCGTCCGCCCCGTGCGGGCATCCTGTGTGCTCGCGCCTCCAGTATAGGCGGGGGTTTTCGGCTTTCAACCAGCGTGGCGCGGGGCGCGTCCGGAAGGTGACGAGCGCCTGACATATCCGGTTACGTTTTCGCAGTGCAACAAAAATTCCATACTCTGCTATAATCCGCGCCGTGAGTTTCGCAACTGTGAGATCCGCCAAACGCCCGGCTTCCTGCCGCGGCGAATCCGCTGCCCTCCCAAGCTCTGTTTCCTCGCTGCCGGACGCCTAGTCATCACTTCATGGCCCCAGCCGCCCAGCAGAACGCACCGCTCACCTGACGTCGCCTCGTCTCCGATCCTGTTGAACAGCCTGAAACCTGAGCTGTTTGCCTGCCAGGGATACGGCCGGACCGCCTAGCGGGACCAGCCACCGCCCTGCCTGCCGCCGTACTGCCAGCTGTGTCTGTCGTAACGGCCTCACCGATTGGCGCCGAAGCCTTTTTAAGACTTTGCACTGCGCCCACCCCATTTTGCTTTGCCGGGGTGCCATGCATTTATTTGACCATTCCGACATGACCCAGCACGACATTCGTGCGGAGCAAGCTATTGCCTCCGCGACCGACGCTTCGATCACTTCCGACGCTGCCCAGAGCCCGCTCGACAAGCTCGACGCCCTGCTCAACCCCAGCCCGGCAGTTGAAGAAGCCCCGGCCGTGGAAAGCGGTTTCGCCACGCTTGGCCTCGATGCGGCCATCCTGCGCGCCCTCTCCGAACTGAACTACAACACGCCCACGCCGGTGCAGGCCCAGGCCATCCCGGCCTTCCTGGCCGGCCGTGACCTGCTGGTCTCGAGCCAGACCGGCTCGGGCAAGACCGCCGCGTTCATGCTGCCCGCGATCCAGCGCATCAGCGAAATGCCGGCGCCGCAGCGCGCGACCGAGCCCGCCAAGCGCATGAAGGGCAAGCGCCCCCGCCCGTCGCCGGCTCAGCCCGCACTGCTGGTGCTGACCCCGACGCGCGAACTGGCCCTGCAGGTGACCGAGGCCGCCGCCAAGTACGGCCGCAACCTGCGCCGCATCGTCTGCGCCAGCATCCTGGGCGGCATGCCCTACCCCAAGCAGCTGGCCGCGCTGGCCAAGATGCCTGACATCCTGGTGGCCACGCCGGGCCGCCTGCTCGACCATATCGACGCCGGCCGCATCGACCTGTCGGCACTGCAGATGCTGGTGTTCGACGAAGCCGACCGCATGCTCGACATGGGCTTTGCCGACGACATCGACGCCATCGTCAATGCCACCCCGGCCACGCGCCAGACGCTGATGTTCTCGGCCACGCTGGATGCGCGCATTGCCCAGCTGGCCTCGCGCCAGCTGCGCGACCCGCAGCGCATCGAGATCGCCGCGGCCCGCGCCGACCAGAGCCATATCGAGCAGCGCCTGCACTTCACCGACGACATGTCGCACAAGGAACGCCTGCTGGACCACCTGCTGCGCGACGCGACGCTCAAGCAAGCCATCGTCTTCACCGCGACCAAGCGCGATGCCGATTCGCTGGCCGAGCGCCTGTCCGACACCGGCTTTTCGGCCGGCGCGCTGCACGGCGACATGACCCAGGGCGCGCGCAACCGCACCCTGACCGCACTGCGCCGCGGCAACCTGCGCGTGCTGGTGGCCACCGACGTGGCCGCGCGCGGCATCGACGTGCCCGATATCACCCACGTGGTGAACTTCGACCTGCCCAAGCAGGCCGAGGACTACGTGCACCGCATCGGCCGTACCGGCCGCGCGGGCCGCTCGGGCACCGCCATCAACCTGGTGAACCACAACGACATGTTCCAGTGGAAGCGCATCGAGCGCTTCACCAACCAGCGCATCGACGCTTCGGTGATCGAAGGCCTGGAGCCGCGCCGTTCGCCCAAGCCGCGTTCCAACTTCGGCGGCAAGCCGGGTGGCGGCCGTGGTGACTTCCGCGGCAATGGCGGCGGCTACCGTGGCGGCGAACGCAGCTTCGGCGACCGCAAGTTCGGCGGCGGCGAAAGCCGCACCGGCTTCGGCGAGCGCAAGTTCAGCGGCGAGAGCCGCGGCTTCGGCAACCGCCCGGAAGGCGCACGCCCGTTCGGTGACGACAACCGCGGCGGCTTCGGCAATCGTGAAGGCGGCTACCGTGGCCAGGGCCAGGGCGGCCAGGGCGGCCAGGGCGCCGGCTACCGCGGCGCCAACGACGGTGCGCGTGGCTTCGGCAACCGCGAAGGTGGCCGCAGCTTCGGCGACGACAACCGCGGTGGTTTCGGCAACCGCGACGGCGCCGCCCCCCGCAGCTTTGGCGACAACAACCGTGGTGGCTTCGGCGACCGCACTGGCGGCGGCTATCGTGGCAACACCGGTGGCAACGGCGACGGCCGCAGCTTCGGCAACCGCGACGGCAACCGTGACGGCAATCGCAGTTTCGGCGGCAATGGCAGCGGCAACCGCAACAGCCGTTCGCGCTACGAGCGTTGATGCGGTGGTGCGCTAAGCGCACCTGCCAGGCAGAAGAAAGGGCACCCTCGGGTGCTCTTTTTTGTTGTCGCGTACAGCCCGCTACGGCGCGCAGGTGCGAAAGCCGATGAAGGACAGGTCGTCCTCCGGCAACCGCGCCCACCTTGCCCGCACATGGCGCAGCCGCGCGGGGCTGGCGAACGACACACCGCGCACCGCCTGGTGCGTGCCGAAGCGCCCCACCACCTCGCTGTCTGACGGCGCGGCGGCAAACCCGGCGTACGGCTCATAGGGCGTGGCAGTCCACTCACGCAGCGTCCCCCACTGCAGGCCGCGGTTCTGCGTCGCGGCAAGCTCCCATTCCGATTCCGCCGGCAGGCGCCGCCCCGCCCACACGCACCACGCCTGCGCCTCGTACAGCGTGACATGGCGCACCGCCTCATCCGGATTGAGCGTGCGCCGCGTGCCGAAGCGCTCCACCATCCAGGCGCGCGATTCCGGATGGCGCGACCAGTAGCGCGGCGCCGAGCGTTCCTGCGTCATCAGCCACTGGCGCCCCGCTGCCGACCACCACGCCGGGTGCTCGTAGCCGCCGTCCTCGACGAACTCGAGAAACTGCGCGTTGCTGACCGGCGCCATGTCCATTTCAAACGCGGGCACGTAGGTGGGCTGCGGCGGCAGCTCATCGGGCCAGGCAAAGCCGTCGGGATCGCTCCAGCCGAGCGTGAAGCGACCGCCCGGGAAATGCAGGGTGCCGCCATGCCCCGCAGGCTGCACCGGACCGGCGCCGATGGCCTCCGCGGGAGCCATGCCCAGCGCCTGCAACAGCGCGGCCACGCCTTCGCCCTGGGCATCCTCATGCAGCAGCGCGCGGCGGTACGGGTACAGGGTCAGGTCGCTGTCGTCGGCCAGCAGCGCAATCCGGCGCAGCACGCCGTCGAGCACGTGGGCGGCGTAGCGCTTGACCACCGCGACGTCGGGCAGCGTGACCTCCCAGCGCTCGTCGGGGCCGATGCGGTCCGGGTCGAACCACTCGTCGGCACCGTCCAGCAGCGACGGCTCAGATGCCACCGGCACCGGCACGCCGCCGCGGTCCACCTGGCGCACGCCGCGCAGGCACCACCACTCCGCATGCCAGGCCACGTGCCCGAGCGTCCACAACGGCGGATCGGCATCGTACTGATGCGGCACGTCCCAGGCGCGGCGCGTCTGCCCGAACGGTGCCAGCCACGCCAGCGTGCGGTTGCGCGCATCGACCAGCGCCTGCGCCAGCCCTTCACGCGGCAGCCGGCGCGGGTCGGACCAGGTCGCCTTGCCGCCGGTGAAGTAGAGATCGGGAAGCATGGGAAAGCCGCTCATCGGGAAAGTCCGTGCAGGGGAGTGAACAGTGGACAGGCAGTGACCGAAGCAGGCAACTGCTGGCCCGGCGCTCGCACGCCAGGCCGGCCGCGGTCATTATGACACTACCTGCCATCCCCGCCGGATGGCGCCCGCGCGGGCGGATCAGCCGCGCGCGTGGAACACGGCGAACCAGCCGCTCGGGTCGGTCCAGTACACCGGGTCGTCAAACCCGGCGGCTTCCAACAAGAGCGTGAAGTCCTCCGGGCGGTACTTGTAGGAGTCCTCGGTATGAATCCGTTCGCCGGCGGCAAACTCGCGCGCGCCGCCCTGCCACTGCACGCGCACGTCGCGGCACGCCTGCAGGTGCATCTGGATGCGCGAGGCCGCGCGGTCGAAGCTCGCCACATGGCGCCAGTCGTCCAGCGAGAAATCCGTGCCGACGATGCGGTTCACGTTGCGCAGCACGTTGCGGTTGAACGCGGCGGTGACGCCCAGCGCATCGTCATAGGCAGACACCAGCGTGGCTTCGTCCTTGTGCAGGTCGACCCCGATCAGCACGCCGTCGCCGCGCCCGGCCGCGCCGCGCATGCGCTGCAGCAACGCCAGGGCCTCGACCGGGGCGAAATTGCCGATGCTCGAGCCCGGATAGAAGAACAGCCGCCTGCCGCGCCTGACGTTGGCGGGCAGATCGAACGGCGCACACAGGTCGGCGCCCAGGCCCAGCATCGGGATGTCGGGATGCTGCTGCTGCAGCGACGACAGCGTCGCGCGCAGGAACTCTATGGAGATATCCAGCGCCACGTACTGCGCCGGGCGCAGGGTGCCAAAGAGCCTGGCAGCCTTTTCGCAATTGCCTGCACCCAGGTCCACCAGCACGCAGCCGCTGCCGGCACGCGCGGCGATGGCGGGCGCCGCGCTGGCAAAGATCGCGGCCTCGGTACGGGTCGGGTAGTACTCTGGCAGGTCGGTGATGGCTTCGAACAGGCGCGAGCCCAGCACGTCGTAGAAGAACTTGGGGCTGATGGCGGCCTGCCCGGCACGCAGCCCGGCCAGCACCTGCTCGCGCAGCGCGCCGCTGTCCTCGCGGTACTGCTGCAAGAACTCCGGCTGGGGCGGCTGCCGGTGCGCGCGGCCATTGGCCAGCGCGACCAGGGCGGGCGGTGCGGCCGCATGGCCGTTGTGGTGGTTCAGGGGTGGGAGAGGTGTCTGCGGGGCTTTTTTCTGGAAGGGGGTATTCGGCGGATTCGGGACAGCCGGCATGTCGTTTCCTTGTGTGGTCGCGAATGGTCACTGCTTCACTGCGTATTCCCCAAGGCCGCGCTGTGCATGTCGTGCGCGCCGGTCTCCGCAACGCCTCCCTGTGCCGTCCGGGACGCATCGGGCGAAGCCGAACCTAAAGGATAGGCCCATCCGGCGGATCGCGCACCGCCGATCGCCGGATGCGCCGCACGCAGCACATCAAGAACTTTGAGTCAGTATCTTTCCTAATGGGGCATATCCCTTGCAGTTCGTTTATAATCCCGCCCAGCGCGGCCCCGAAACGGGTCGTGTCCCTCAAAGGGGAGTAGCTCCGGGGCCCATGCCCTTAGCACAATCGTCATTCCGGGACCCTTGTCCCCGGTTGTGCTGACTACCGGCGTGCATACCGCGCCAGTGGTCGAGCAAGACCTTTGCAACCTGGACTTCATGGTTTGCAAAGGCGCCCCCACGCTCCCGTGCTACGTGAAACCAGGCGAACCCGATACGCGCACTTGCGCTGATTTGTACCCTGAGGAGAGTTCATGGAGTGGTTTACCGATCTGTTCACGATGCAGTTCCTGACGGCACTGCTGTCCATCGTCGTCATTGACCTGGTGCTGGCTGGAGACAATGCCATCGTGATCGCCCTGGCGGCGCGCAACCTGCCCGCCCACCTGCAGAAGAAGGCCATCATCTGGGGTACCGTCGGCGCCGTGGTGGTGCGCTCGGCCATGACGATCGGGGTGGTCTGGCTGCTGAAGATTCCGGGGCTGATGCTGATCGGCGGCCTGGCGCTGGTGTGGATTGCCTACAAGCTGCTGTCCGACGAAGGCGACGGCGAGGGGCACGGCTCGGGCGCCTCGACCCTGTGGGGCGCAATGAAGACCATCATCATCGCCGACGCGGTGATGGGCGTGGACAACGTGCTGGCCGTGGCCGGCGCCGCGCACGGCAGCTTCCTGCTGGTGGTGCTGGGCCTGCTGATCAGCATCCCGATCGTGGTGTGGGGCTCGAGCCTGGTGCTCAAGCTGATGAGCCGCTTCCCGATCATCATCTACCTGGGCGCAGGCGTGCTGGCGTTCACGGCAGTCAAGATGATCGTGCACGAGCCGATGATCAAGGCGTTCTTCGAAGCCAACCCGGTGGTCAACTGGGGCCTGTACGTGCTGATCGTCGGCGGCGTGCTGGGCGCCGGCTACCTGGTGCAGAAGCGCCGCGTGCAGCAACCGGCCGGCAGCCACTAAGGCGGCAAGCCGTGCCAGGCATGGCCGGGGCACCCGCCCCGGCCATGCCTCTGAAGGGCCATCCTGAGGGATGGCCCTTTTGCTTTAAAATGCCAGCTTTGCGGGACCAGTACCCGCGTCACTCCCGATCCCGCCCCGCGCCGATGAAACAGTACCTCGACTTCATGCGCCATGTGTACGAGCATGGCACCGACAAGGCCGACCGCACCGGCACCGGCACGCGCTCGGTGTTCGGCTACCAGATGCGCTTCGACCTGCGCGCAGGCTTCCCGGTGGTGACCACCAAGAAGCTGCACCTGAAGTCGATCATCTATGAATTGCTGTGGTTCCTGCAGGGCTCGACCAACGTGCGCTGGCTGCAGGAGCACGGCGTCACCATCTGGGACGAGTGGGCCGACGAGAACGGCGAACTGGGCCCGGTCTACGGCTCGCAATGGCGCTCGTGGCCGACGCCGGACGGCCGACATATCGACCAGATCACCGACCTGGTGGCGCAGATCCGCGCCAATCCGGATTCGCGCCGCCTGATCGTGTCGGCCTGGAACGTGGCCGACATCCCGCGCATGAAGCTGCCGCCCTGCCACGCGTTCTTCCAGTTCTACGTGGCCGATGGCCGGCTGTCGTGCCAGCTCTACCAGCGCAGCGCCGATATCTTCCTGGGCGTGCCGTTCAATATCGCCAGCTATGCGCTGCTGACCCACATGATGGCGCAGCAGACCGGGCTGGAAGTGGGCGACTTCGTCTGGACCGGCGGCGACTGCCACCTGTACAACAACCATTTCGAGCAGGTGCAGACCCAGCTGGCGCGCGAGCCGCTGGCGCTGCCGCAGCTGAAGATCCTGCGCAAGCCCGACAGCATCTTCGACTACCGCTACGAAGACTTTGAACTGGCCGGCTACCAGTCGCACGCCGTCATCAAGGCACCGGTGGCCGTATGACGCTGCTGACACTGGTCGTCGCCCGCGCCCGCAACAACACCATCGGCCGCGACAACACGCTGCCGTGGCGCCTGCCGGAAGACCTGGCGCACTTCAAGCGCACCACCATGGGCGCGCCCGTGATCATGGGCCGCAAGACCTGGGACTCGATCGGCCGCCCGCTGCCGGGGCGCCGCAATATCGTGGTCAGCCGCAACCCGGACCTGCGCATCGAGGGCGCCGAGGTGGCGGCCTCGCTGGAAGATGCCCAGCGCCTGTGCGTGGGCGCGGAGCAGATCTTCCTGATCGGCGGCGCGCAGCTCTACGCCGAGGCCATGCCATGCGCGGACCGGCTGGTGGTGACCGAGATCGATGCGGATGTGGAAGGCGATGCCTTCTTCCCGGCGATCGACCGCACCCAATGGGTGGAGACCGCGCGCGAGACGCATCATTCGGAGGCCAATGGCTTCGACTATGCGTTCGTCACGTACGAGCGGCCGCCGTCGGACGAGTCGTAAGCCGTTGCGCGGGCAATAAAAAAGCAGGCCGTCAGGCCTGCTTTTTTATTGGGTGGCGCGCGCCGCTCAGGTGCCGGCAATCGTCATCTGCTCGAGCAGGATCGAGCCGGTTTCCTTGGTGCCGCGCACCAGCGAGTCCGCGCCGATGGCGACGATCTGCTGGAACATCTCGGCCATATTGCCGGCGATGGTGATTTCCTCCACCGGGTACTGGATCACGCCGTTCTCGACCCAGTAGCCCGAGGCGCCGCGCGAATAGTCGCCGGTCACGTAGTTGACGCCCTGCCCCATCAGCTCGGTCACCAGCAGGCCGGTGCCGAGCTTGCGCAGCATCGCCGGGAAGTCGTCGCCGGGCTCGGTCAGCGAGCTGGTCAGTGTCAGGTTGTGCGAGCCGCCGGCGTTGCCGGTGGTCTGCATGCCGAGCTTGCGCGCGGAATAGGTCGACAGGAAATAGCCCTGCACCACGCCGTCGCGGACCACGTCGCGGGCACGGGTGCGCACGCCTTCCTCGTCGAACGGGGCGCTGCCCATGGCGCCGGGGGTGTGCGGCTGCTCATGGATCTGGATATGCGGCGCAAACACGGCCTGGCCCAGCGAATCGCACAGGAACGTGGATTTGCGGTACAGCGCGCCGCCCGACACCGCCTGCACGAAGGCGCCCAGCAGCCCCGCGGCAAGCGGCGCCTCGAACAGCACCGGGCAGCGGCGCGTGGACAGCTGGCGCGCCTGCAGCCGCGCCAGCGCGCGCTCGGCGGCGTAGCGGCCGATGTCCTCGGGCGCGGCCAGCGCCAGCGGCGAGCGCTTGGACGAGTACCAGTCATCGCGCTGCATGCCGCTGCCGCTGCCGGCGATCGGCGCGCACGAGATGAAATGGCGCGAATACGGGTAGCCGCCCGAGAAGCCGCGCGTGGTCGCCAGCACGAACTGCGAATGCTGCGCCGACACGCTGGCGCCGTCGCTGTTGCGGATACGCGGCGACACCGCGAAGGCGGCGGCCTCGGCGCGGGTGGCAATGTCGATGGCGCGCTCGGCGTCAAGCGCCCACGGGTGGAACAGTTCCAGGTCCTGCGGCGCGCGTTCCAGCAGTTCTTCCTCGGCCAGGCCGGCGCAATCGTCCTCGGCCGTGAAGCGGGCGATGTTGTAGGCGGCCTCGGCAGTGGCGCGCAGCGCGGCCGGCGAGAAGTCCGAGGTGCTGGCATTGCCGCGGCGCTTGCCGATCATGACCGTGACCCCGACCACCTTGTCGCGGTTCTGCTCGATGGTTTCCACCTGCCCCTTGCGTACCGATACCGACAGGCCGCTGCCTTCGGAGATCTCGGTGGCGGCGTCGGTCGCCCCAAGTTCGCGTGCAACGCGCAGCACATCGGCGGCCATCTCGCTGAGCTGGGCCTGGGTGTAGGTGAAGTGCGCGGTCTGTTCTGCGATCTGGTCCATGCTGGGCGGGTGTCATCAAAAGTCCAAGCGGCAATCATAGCAAGATAAAATGCCGGGCATGACGCGAAATTCCCGTAATCCGAATGGCTCGCGCTTTCCCGGAGGCTTTGCGCCCGAACCGGAAGACGACGAACCGAAAAGCAAGTCGCAGCGCAAGCGCGAAATGACCGCCCTGCAGGACCTTGGCGCCGAGCTCGAAGCCCTGGCCAAGGACCGCCTGGCGCGCGTGCCCATGCCCGAAGCGCTCGCCGACGCCATCCACCAGGCCCGCCGCATCAACAGCCACGAGGGCAAGCGCCGCCAGATGCAGTTCGTGGGCAAGATCATGCGCGGCCTCGACGACGAAGAGGTCGAGGTGATCCGGCAAGCGCTGGAGGGCTTCAAGGGCACCAGCAAGGCCGAAACCGCCCGCATGCACCTGATCGAGCGCTGGCGCGAGCTGCTGCTGGCCGACGACGCGGCGCTGACGCGCTTCCTCGCCGAGCACCCCGGCATCGACGTGCAGGCGCTGCGCAATACCATCCGCAACGCGCGCAAGGAAAAGGAGCAAGGCAAGCCGCCGCGCTATTTCCGCGAGCTGTTCCAGGCGATCAAGACGGCGCTGGATGCGAAGGACGGCAAGGCCGGCGCCGCCGCGGACCAACCCCCTACCCCGGAGCCCGAGGCATGACCCAGACCACGCAGCCGGTAGTCCGCAACCATCCCGATGAACTCGTTGTCGGCTTCGTTTCGATCTCGGACCGCGCCTCGGCCGGCACCTACCAGGACGAAGGCATCCCGGCGCTGCGCGAGTGGTTCGGGCGCACGCTGACCACGCCCTGGCAGGCGGTGGAGCGGCTGATCCCGGACGAGCAGGCGCAGATCTCGCGCACCCTGATCGACCTGGTCGACGTGGCCGGCTGCGACCTGGTGCTGACCACCGGCGGCACCGGCCCGGCGCGCCGCGACGTGACGCCAGAGGCCACGCTGGCCGTGGGCACCAAGGAAATGCCCGGCTTCGGCGAGCAGATGCGCCAGGTCAGCCTGCATTTCGTGCCGACCGCGATCCTGTCGCGCCAGGTGGCGGTGATCCGCGAGACCGCCAGCCGCGCCGCGCTGATCGTCAACCTGCCCGGCCAGCCGCGCGCCATCCGCGAGACCCTGGAGGGCCTGCGCGATGCCGATGGCAAGGCCGTGGCGCAAGGGATCTTTGCTGCGGTGCCGTATTGCATCGACCTGATCGGCGGCCCCTACATGGAAACCGATGAGGCCGTGGTCAAGGCCTGGCGCCCGAAGAACGCCGTGCGGGCCAAGCCCGCGGCGTAATCGCCAATCCCCGCAGGCGCGCGCCTGCGGGCTCCCCTTCCCCGCGCCTCAGCGCAAGCCCAGGTACAACCCCACCGGCACGAACACCACCGCGGCGATGTTGCCCAGCAGCACGATCGACGCCACCTGGTCCGGCTCCTGCCGGAAATGGTCCGCCACCAGGAAGTTCAGCACCGCCGGCGGCAGCGCGGCAAACACAAAGAGCAGGCCGCGCTGCAATTCGGTCAGCGGCACCCACTGCGCCAGCAGCAGCGCCACCGCGATTCCCGTCAGCGGGCAGGCCGCGGCGCCGACCAGGCCCATGCCCCAGTTGCGCAGGCTCACGTCCTTCATGCGCACGCCCAGCGCAAACAGCATCAGCGGCACGGTGGCGTCGCCCAGCAGCTTGACCGACTGGTATACCGGGTCCGGCAGCGTGAACCATGGCCGCGCCAGCGCCAGCGCCACGCCCGCCACGGTGGCCAGCACCATGGGGTTGCGCGCGATCTGCGCCATCGACGCATGGCGGTTGACGATCTTCATGCCGATGGTGAAGTGCATCAGGTTCGATGCCGCGAACAGCGCCACCGCCGGCGCCAGCCCCGCCGGACCGAAGGCAAATACCGACAGCGGCAGCCCCATGTTGCCGCAGTTGTTGAACATCATCGGCGGCACGAAGGTGCGCGGATCGGCCTTCAGCAGCCGCGCCAGCGCCCACGCCAGCACGCCGGAGCCCAGCACCACCGCCACCGCGCAGCCCAGCAGCACCAGCTGGTCGGCCAGCACGAAATCCTTGCTGACGAAGGCCGACACCACCAGCAGCGGTGCGATCACGTCCAGCGTGGCGCGGTTGATGCCGGCCATGTCCGGATGGGCCTTGCGCCCGTACAGCCACCCGACCAGGATGATCAGGATGACCGGCGTGATGATGGAGACGATGCGCTCAAGCATGGGCAGGCGGGCGGGACGCGCCCCGGCGGCGGCCGCCCCGTGCGGGCGGCCCGTCGCTTGCAGTGGATTGTTGTTCCGGGAGCAGCCGGCCCCGCTTATTGCGCGGGCGTGTCGGCGGCCGGCGCGTCCGCTGCCGGTGCGGCGCCCGGCGCGGTGTGCCGGATAAAGTGCGTGCGGTAGTAGCGCAGTTCTTCGACCGATTCCAGGATGTCGGCCAGCGCCGTATGCAGCTGGCGCTTGATAAAGCCCTTGTGGATGGCCGGCTCCCAGCGCTTGCACAACTCCTTCAGCGTGGACACGTCCAGGTTGCGGTAGTGGAAGAAGGCCTCCAGCTTGGGCATGTAGCGCGCCATGAAGCGGCGGTCCTGGCAGATCGAGTTGCCGCACATCGGCGACTTGCTGGCCGGCACCCAGCGCTTGAGGAAGGCCAGCAGCTCGGCCTCGGCCTGCTCTTCGGTCAGGGTCGATGCCTTGACCTTGTCGATCAGGCCCGAGCGGCCGTGGGTGCCCTTGTTCCAGTTGTCCATGCCATCGAGCACGGCGTCGCTCTGGTGGATCACCAGCACCGGGCCTTCCGCCAGGATATTGAGTTCGGAGTCGGTAACGACGATCGCGATTTCGATGATGCGATCGGTATCCGGCTGCAGGCCGGTCATTTCCATGTCCAGCCAGATCAGGTTGTTTTCGCTTTTGACGGATTTGGCGGTGGCTTGGCTTGTCATCGGGACTGCGGAAGATAGGGATTTCAGGGAAGCGGCCGCGGCGGGGGCGGGCGCGAACAATTTATAATTCTCGCATATCCGTCCGGAATGGCCGTTTGCGCACCAGCGCCGGGGTGTTTTCCGGATATCCCGGACCACCGCCTGCCCCACCCCGGGGCTCGGCGGTTCCAACGGACGCCCGCCGCGCACAATGCGGGGCGCCCGCACCCACAACAAGGCTCTTGCCGATGTTCACGATTGTCTTTCTCGCCGCCCTGGTGCTGATGGTGCTGACCAGGCTCTGGCTGGCCGCCCGCCAGGTCCGGCATGTGGCGCAGCACCGCAATGCGGTGCCGCCGCGCTTTGCCGACACCATCAGCCTGGCCTCGCACCAGAAGGCCGCGGACTACACCATCGCCCGCACCCGGCTGTCGATGCTCGAGGTGCTGGCCGGGGCCGCGGTGCTGATCGGCTTCACCATGCTGGGCGGGCTGCAGTGGCTCAACCAGTCCTGGCTGGACACTTTCGGCCCAGGCTATGCCTATGGCGTGGCGCTGGTGGCCAGCGTGGCGCTGATCGGCGGGCTGGTGGACCTGCCGTTCTCGCTGTACGGCCAGTTCGGCATCGAGCAGCGCTTCGGCTTCAACAAGATGACGTTCGGCCTGTGGCTGGCCGACATGGCCAAGATGCTGGTGGTGGCCTGCGCGCTGGGCCTGCCGCTGCTGCTGGCGGTGCTGTGGCTGATGGAGCGCGCCGGCTCGCTGTGGTGGGTCTGGACCTGGCTGGTGTGGATGGCCTTCAACCTGTTCCTGCTGGTGGTGTTCCCGACCTTTATCGCACCGCTGTTCAACAAGTTCGAGCCGCTCACCGACGAATCGCTGCGCCAGCGCATCGAGGCCCTGATGAAGCGCTGCGGCTTTGCCAGCAAGGGCCTGTTCGTGATGGACGGCAGCAAGCGCAGCGCCCACGGCAATGCGTATTTCACCGGCTTCGGCGCGGCCAAGCGCATTGTCTTCTTCGACACGCTGCTGGAGCGCCTGTCGGGCGACGAGATCGAGGCGGTGCTGGCACATGAGCTGGGCCACTTCAAGCGCCGCCACGTGACCAAGCGCATCGTCGTCACCTTTGCGCTGAGCCTGGTGTTCCTGGCGCTGCTGGGCTGGCTGGCCACGCGCAGCTGGTTCTACACCGGGCTGGGCGTGGTGCCCAACCTGGGCGTGTCCAACAACGCGCTGGCGCTGGTGCTGTTCTTCCTGGCGCTGCCGGTGTTCACCTTCCTGCTGGGGCCGCTGTCGAGCCTGTCGTCGCGCCGCCATGAGTTCGAGGCCGACGCCTTTGCCGCCGACCAGACCGATGCCGGCAACCTGGTGTCGGCGCTGGTGAAGCTGTACAAGGACAACGCCTCGACGCTGACGCCGGATCCGCTCTACAGCGCCTTCTACTACTCGCATCCGCCCGCCGCGCAGCGGATCGACCGCCTGCTGGCGCACGCATGAGCCGCGCCACGCGTCACCGCAACGCCGGCGGCGGCAGCCATGCCGGCACGGCCACCGAATCCGCGCTGATCATCGCCGCCCATGGCCGCCACTACGTGGTCGAGCTGGGCGACGGCACGCGCATGCATGCCTTCCCGCGCGGCAAGAAGAGCGACTGCGCGGTGGGCGACCATGTCAGCGTGGAACGCGCCGCCGCCGACCAGTGCGTGATCACCGCGGCCTCGCCGCGCAAGAACCTGCTGCACCGCTCCGACCAGTTCAAGTCCAAGCTGCTGGCCGCCAATATCGACCAGGTCGTGATCGTGCTGGCAACCGAGCCGGGCTTCTCCGAAGACCTGCTCGGCCGCGCGCTGGTGTCGGCCGAGGCCATGGAGATCCGGCCGCTGATCGTGCTCAACAAGACCGACCTGCCCGACCGGCTCGAAGAAGCGCGAGGGCGCCTGGCGCTTTACCGCGGGCTGGGCTACGACACGCTGGAGCTGTCGGTCCGCGCCGACCCGGCGCAGGCGCTGGCCGCGCTCAAGCCGCGCCTGGCGGGGCTGGCCAGCATCCTGATCGGGCAATCGGGCATGGGCAAGTCGTCGCTGCTGAACCTGCTGATCCCGGGCGTGGATGCACAGACCCGCGAGATCTCGGCCAAGCTCGACTCCGGCAAGCACACCACCACCTTCACGCGGCTCTATCACCTGCCGGCCGAATGGGGCACCGTGGACGGCCATCAGGGTGCGCTGATCGATTCGCCGGGCTTCCAGGAATTCGGCCTGTACCACCTGAGCGAGGGCATGCTGGAGCGCGCCTTCCCGGAGTTCCGCCCGCTGCTGACCGGGTGCCGCTTCTACAACTGCCACCACGTCAACGAGCCCGGCTGCGGCGTGCTGGCCGCGGTCGCCTCGGGAGCGATCTCCGAGCGCCGCCACCAGCTCTACATGCAGTTGCTGCACGAATCCAACCAGCAGAAGCCGTGGTAAGGTAAGCGCACCTGGGTTACCCGGTGCGCTGCCATGAAACTGCTGCTGTCCGCCACTTCCCTCGTCCATGCAGCCCATTGCCGGAACGTCCTGCGGGCGGCCGGCATCCGGGCGGAATTGCGCAATACCTGGCTGGCCGGCGCGACCGGCGAGATCCCGTTCCGGGAGAGTGCGCCACAGGTGTGGCTGGTCGATGACGAGATGGAAGCGCAGGCGTGGGCGGTGCTCAATGCCGCCGCCAACCCGGCGCCGGGGCCGAGCTGGCAATGCCGCCACTGCCTGGAGTGGCACGAGGCCCAGTTCGGGGCCTGCTGGCGCTGCGGCGCGGCCCGCGACTAGCGCGCCGCCCCCTTTTTAACGCTGGTCAGCCGACCCAGAGCGCCAGCGACAGCATCGCCAGCAGCAGCATCCACAGCACCACCGCGCGCCATACCAGGCCCACGGCCGACTGCAGCGTGCGCACGCCGGGCTCGGTGCCGAATTCGGGCGGCACCGGTTCCGGGCCGCCGTTTTCCTCTTCCATGCCGGGCGCATAGTCCACGGCCGGGCCAGCCACGCTGGCGCGCAGCACCACGGTGGAATCATCCTCGGCCAGCGGCGTGCCCAGGCGCACGCCCAGCGCCCCGCCCCCACTGGCAAGCAGGATGCCGTTGACGGCATCGTTCCACTTGCGCGCATGGTTGCGCCAGGCGTAGACCGCGTCCTCGAAGTTGCCGACGATGGCAAAGCCGATCGCCGTCAGCCGCGACGGAATCCAGTCCAGCAAATAGAAGGCGCGCGCCGCAAAGCGGCCCAGCGCGGGGCTGCGCTCGGTCGAGGGCTGGTTCCAGTGGCGGCTCAGGTATTCGGCGGTGCGGTACAGCACCACCCCGCCGGGGCCGACCGGCACCAGGAACCAGAAGAACACGCCGAACACATGCCGGTGCACGGCGATGATGGCCGCCTCCAGCGTGTGCCGCACGATCTCGGAGACCGGCATCTCGACGGTGTCCAGGCCGGTCCACTCGTGCAGCAGCGTGCGCGCGGTATGGACGTCATCGCGGTTGAGGGCCTCGTGGATGTCGGTGAAGTAGTGGCTGAACTGGCGAAAGCCCAGCGTCATGTACAGCACCAGCACATTCCAGGCGAGCGTCAGCGCCACGCTGATCGAGGCCAGCAGGTAGTGCACCACGATCACCGCCAGGGTCAGCGGCAGGACCACGGTCAGCCAGGCCAGCGCGGCATCGCGCGGGCGGCCGGTGTCGAAGGCGTGTTCCGCGCGGTCGCCGAGTGCGCGCACGATCTCGTGGATCGGGTTGTTGCGGCCCAGGGCGCGGAATTGTTCAGCGATCAGCGCCAGGAGAATGGAAACAAAGGTCATCTTGGTACGGGGTGTTCCAAGGGCACGCCTGGCCCTTCCGGGCTTGCCGGCGATGTGCCGGCGCAGGCGCAATGCATAGCGAGAAGATAGCACAGCGGTACCTGCCGGAGCCCGGCGCGCAATGCAAAAAGCAAAAGCCCGCCGAAGGCGGGCTCTCGCATGCGGCAATGAACGATGCTCAGGGCAGGTCGAACACCAGCACTTCGGCGCCATCGCCGCCGGACAGCGCGACCTCGCCCTCGGCTTCCAGCTTCGCCGCGTCGCCGGCTTCAAGCGCCTTGCCGTTGACCGTCACCCGACCGCGCGCCACGTGGATATAGGCGCGGCGGCCCGGCGCAAGCGCCAGCGTGGCAGCCTCGTCGCCATCGAACAGGCCGGCGTACAGGCGCACGTCCTGGTGGACCACCACCGAGCCCTCGGCACCATCGGCGCTGGCCACCAGGCGCAGCTTGCCACGCTTGTCGGCTGCGTCGAAATGCTTTTCCTCGTAGCCGGGCTCGATGCCGTTCTCGGCCGGCATGATCCAGATCTGCAGGAAGTGGGTGGTGTCGTGCGCGGCGTGGTTGTACTCCGAATGGCGCACGCCGGTGCCGGCGCTCATGCGCTGCACATCGCCAGGGCGGATCACGCTGCCGTTGCCGATGCTGTCCTTGTGGGCCAGTTCGCCCTCAAGCACGTAGCTGATGATCTCCATGTCGCGGTGGCCGTGCGTGCCAAAGCCCATGCCCGGCGCGACGCGGTCCTCGTTGATCACTCGCAGTGGCCCAAACTGCACATGCCGCGGGTCATAGTAGTCGGCGAACGAGAACGAATGAAAGGACTTCAGCCAGCCATGATCGGCGTAACCACGCTCTGCAGACTTTCTGATTTCAATCATTTTGATGGCCCTCCTTGAGCCTGTTTGCCCGCAAGCACTGGCTTGGTAACCGTGTCGCGGCATACGTTTTCGCTTTGATGCTAGGAAGTTTAGGGCTTGAGGCGTATATTTACGGGGATCGACTTAGAAGCAGTCATTCAGAATTTCTGAACATGGCCCTCTCGCTAGAATCCCTCGAAGTCCTCGACGCCATCGAACGCAAGGGCAGCTTTGCCGCCGCCGCCCACGAGATGGGCAAGGTCCCTTCCGCGCTGACCTACGTGGTGCGCAAGCTGGAAGAAGACCTGGACGTGCTGCTGTTCGACCGGCGCCGCCACCGCGCCGAGCTGACGCCGGCCGGACGCGCCCTGCTCGATGAGGGCCGCCACCTGCTGCATGCCGCCGATGACCTGGCACGGCGCGTCAAGCGCCTGGCCACCGGCTGGGAGGCTACCCTCACCATCGTGGTCGACGACCTGATCAACTTCCGCGCGCTGCTGCCGGTGATCCACGACTTCTACGCCGAGAACACCGCCACCCGGCTGCGCTTTTCCAAGGAAGTGCTGGGCGGCGCCTGGGATGCGCTGGTCAACAACCGCGCCGACCTGGTGATCGGCGGCGCCTACGATGCGCCCAGCACGCAGGGCTTCCAGATCCGGCCACTGGGCTCGATGCCGTTCGTGTTCGCGGTTGCCGCGCACCATCCGCTGGCCACCGAGGAAGGCCCGCTCACCACCATCCAGATCGCCAGGCACCGCATCGTCGCGGTGGGCGACACCTCGCGCAACCTGCCGGCGCGTACCCATGGCGTGCTGGCCGGGCAAGACGTGCTGGTGGTGCCCACCATGCGCGACAAGCTCGAGGCACAGATCCGTGGGCTGGGCTGCGGCTGGCTGCCGGCGCCGATGGCGCAACCCCATATCGAAAGCGGCGTACTGCAGGCACGCGAGACCGTCGAGGTGCGCGCGCCCGGCAACTTCAAGGTAGCCTGGCGCACCAGCAACCGCGGCAAGGCGCTGCAGTGGTGGGCCAGCAAGCTGGAAGACCCGCGCCTTGCGCAGGCACTGCTGCAGCAACCCGACTTCGCCGGCTGAGGGCAGGTCTCATGGCAGTGACAGCAACGACGGCAGCAACGACGGTTGCCGCGACCGGCTATCGCGGCCGCTTCGCCCCCTCGCCCACCGGGCCGCTGCATATGGGCTCGCTGGTCACCGCGCTGGCGAGCTGGCTGGACGCGCGCGCGCACGGCGGCCAGTGGCTGGTGCGCATCGAGGACATCGACATGCCGCGCTGCGTGCGCGGCGCGGACGACGACATCCTGCTCACGCTGGAACGCCTGGGCATGGCGCCGGACGAGCCGCCGGTATGGCAGAGCCGGCGTGAGCCGTTCTATGCCGATGCGCTGCGCCGCCTCGACGCCGCCGGGCAGCTCTACCCGTGCGGCTGTTCGCGCAAGGAGATCGCCGACTCACTGGTGCACGTGCGCGAGCGGCACCAGACCCTGGGCTATCCCGGCACCTGCCGCCACGGCCTGAACGGCAAGCTGCCGCGCGCCTGGCGCGTGCGCGTGCCGGACGGCCCGGCCGCCACCCTGTGCTTCGACGACCGCTGGCAGGGCCGCCAGTGCCAGGACCTGGAAACCGAGCTGGGCGACTTCGTGCTGCGCCGCGCGGACGGGCTGTGGGCGTATCAACTGGCGGTAGTGGTGGATGACGGCTTGCAGGGCATCACGCATATCGTGCGCGGCGCCGACCTGCTCGACTCCACGCCGCGCCAGATCCACCTGCAGCACCTGCTGGGCCTGCCCACGCCGGCGTACCTGCACGTGCCAGTGGTGGTCAACGAAACCGGCGAGAAGCTGAGCAAGCAAAGCGGTGCGCAGGCAATCGACACCACCGCACCGCTGGACGCGCTGCGCGAAGCCGGCACTCACCTGGGGCTGTCGAACCGCGCGGACAATGTGAAGGACTGGCTTGCGCGCGCCACCGACGGGTGGCGCCAGTTGCTGGCCGATCTGCCGCGACCCCCGCACGGATAGCGCCCCCCCCAAAAGCAAATGGCCCGCGCAGGCGGGCCATTTTCAGCTACGGCAGGATCAGATCAGGACTTGCGCGGCACGCCGCCCAGCAGGGCAGCCACCGGCCGCTTGGGCGCCTGGCGGCCGCGGCTCAGCGCGGCGGCGACTTCATCGGCCGCCTTGGCCTGGGCGACGCTGGCGGCGCTGGGCTCGTACGGGCGCGAGAAGAACGGATCATCCGAGGCACGGAACACCTGGCGGTTGGCGCTGTGCTCGTGGCGGCGCGGACGCTCTTCGCCCTCGCCGTTGCCGCGCGCGCGACGCACGTCGCTACGCTCGCGGCGGCGCTCGGTATCGCCCTGGCGGGCGCGCTCGCCGGTCGGGTCGAAGCCTTCCAGCTTGCCGCGCGGGATGCTGCGCTTGATCAGCTTCTCGATATCGGACAGCAGGCGCTCGTCATTGCCCGGCACGTAGATCGACAGCGCATCGCCGCTGGCGCCGGCCCGGCCGGTACGGCCGATGCGGTGCACATAGTCTTCGGCACTGTACGGCACGTCGAAGTTGACCACGCACGGCATGTCGGGAATATCCAGCCCGCGCGCGGCCACGTCGGTGGCGACCAGCGCGTCGATGGTGCCGCTCTTGAACCCTTCCAGCGTCTGCATGCGCTCGGTCTGGGTCTTGTCGCCGTGGATGGCGGCGGCGTTGATGCCCTCGCGCTCCAAATGGCGCGCCAGGCGCGAGCAGCCGATCTTGCTGTTGACGAAGACGATGCACTGGCGCGACAGCCCCTGCTCGGCGCGCTGCTTGAGCAGGTGCACGACCGCCGCCTGCTTGTGGCCGTCTTCGACCAGGTACACCATCTGGCGCACGTTCTCGTTGGTCGAGTTGCTGCGTGCCACTTCGATCGTGACCGGGTGCTTCAGGTAGCTGGAGGCAAGCCGCTTGATTTCCGGCGAGAACGTAGCCGAGAACAGCAGCGTCTGGCGATGCGCCGGCAGCAGGTTGATGATGCGCTGCAGGTCCGGCAGGAAGCCCATGTCGAGCATGCGGTCGGCTTCGTCCAGCACCAGCATCTGCACCTGCGACAGGTTGACCGACTTCTGCTGCACGTGGTCCAGCAGGCGGCCGGGCGTTGCCACCAGGATCTCCACGCCGCGGCGCAGGGCGTCGGTCTGCGGGTTCATGTCGACGCCGCCGAACACCACGGTGCTGCGCAGGTCGGTGTGCTTGGCGTAGCGCGCGACGTTGTCATAGACCTGGTCGGCCAGTTCGCGCGTGGGGGTCAGCATCAGCGCGCGCACCGGGTGGCGCGCCGGCGAGGCGCTGGCATTGGCCAGCGGCAGCAGGCGCTGGATGATCGGCAGCGCGAAGCCCGCGGTCTTGCCGGTGCCGGTCTGCGCGGCGCCCATCATGTCCTTGCCTATCAGCACGACCGGGATGGCCTGTGCCTGGATCGGGGTGGGCGTGGTGTAGCCCTGCTCGGACAAGGCGCGCAGGATGCGCGCGTCCAGGCCAAAGCTGTCGAATGTCTGCACGGCGGTCTGCCCCGCGGTAGTGGCTTCTGGTGCGTTCGTAGTGGTCATGGGTATCGGTGTCTGGCGGGAGGCGAACCCGGCACAAACGGATACGCGTCTGGAACTCATCTCGCCCTGACTCTCGCCTGGCGCCGGGAGGGTTCCGGCACGGCCATGCTGGCTGCAGCATTTGGCCAAGAGAATCAAAGACTTACATTTTAGCACCTCTGCCAGCACAGTGGGCATTCTGGCAGCGCCGTGCGACTGGCGCGACAGATGGCGGCACAGGCTGGCGGGATTTCAAGAAACTGTCATATCCACCACGCAAGATGCCGGCGGCGCGGCGGCCACGGCCGGACCGCGCCACCCCAACTCACCGAGACCTACATGGACTTCGAGCTTTTCCGCCAGACCTGCCAGCAGTTCCTGCGCACCTCCAGCCAGTTCCTTGGCCTGGCCGCGGCCGCCTGCCAGCCGGCGCTGCCCTTGCCGGCGCTGCCGGCCAGCCAGCCGCAAGGGCAGCGGCCCGCCAGAGCGCGGCTCAGTGCCGCGCCGGGATGAAGCGACAGCGGTTCAGTAATGTCATGACAGATCGTGGCGAGCCTCCTCGCGAACCGGTCATGGCCGGCCCGTCTGACTGATGCATATGGCGGCGGTGCTTGCCCGGCCGGCCGCGAATGACAGGATTACAGGTGCAGGGGCCCGGCCTGGAACAGCCGCGCATCCATTTCGCGCAGGTCCTGCGCCACGGCGATGGGCGTCGAGCACTGGTCGAGCACGTCGCGCTGCAGGTCCACGCCGGGGGCGATCTCGACCAGCGTGAGGCGGGCTTCGCCGTCTGCGCCAGCGCGCATCTCGAACACCGCGCGCTCGGTGATGTACAGCACCGGGATGCCGAGCGACGCCACATAGGGTCCGTTGAAGCTCAGGTGCGACACCTCAGGCACGATCTTCTTCACGCGGCCTTCGCGCACGATCTGCAGGCCGCCGTCGCCGGCGCGGACTTCCAGCCCGCCCGCCGTCAGCGTGCCCATGAACACCACCGCGCGCGCGCTCTGCGTGATGTTGATAAAGCCGCCGACGCCGGCAATCGATGCGCCCTCGCCTTCGCCGAACTTGCTGACATTGACGTTGCCGTGGCCATCCAGCTCGGCCAGGCCGAGGATGGCTAGGTCGATGCCGCCGCCCTCGTAGAAATCGAACTGCGCGGGCTGATCCACCACCGCCTCCGGGTAGGCCGAGGCACCGAAGCTGAGGCCATCCGCGGGCGTGCCGCCGATGGGGCCGGCCTCGACGGTCAGCGTGAAGCCGTCCAGCCCGGCCTGGTGCGCCAGCATGCCGACCGCTGCCGGCATGCCCACGCCCAGGTTGACCACGCGCGGCGCACGGCGCGCCAGTTCCATCACCGCACGGCGCTGCACGATGGTGCGCGCGTCGAGCGGGCCGGCAGCCACCGGTGCCGCTTCCGCTTCGGCCACCGCTGCCTCGCCCTGCCATGGCGTCACGTAGGCCGGGTTGTAGGATTCGGCAAACGTCATCTGGTGGTTGGCGGGGTTGTCGCAGACCACCACGTAGTCGACCAGGATGCCGGGCACGTGGATGGCCTGCAGGATCTCGTGGTGGTCGACCAGGCTTTCCACCTGCGCGATCACGATGCCGCCCGAGTTGTGGGCCGCCTGCGCCATCGCCAGCAGCTCATGGTGGAAGGCTTCGCGATGGGTGCTGAGGTTGCCGCGGGCGTCGGCCGCGGTGCAGCGGATCAGCGCGCAGTGGATCGGGAAGCTCGGGTAGAACAGGTATTCGTCGCCGCGGAAGTCGACCGCATCGACCCAGCATGCCTTGCCCTCGGCAATGGCCTGGCGCGCGCGCTCGTTGACGGCGCCGCCGTGGTAGCGCGCATCCTGCGCGGTGCGCGGGTCGACGAAGGTGTGCAGGCCGATCTTGGTCATCACGCCGGGCTTGCCGCCGGCGATGGCGCGGTATAGGTGCGTCAGCACGCCCTGCGGCAGGTTGTAGCCCTCGCACTGCTCGGCCATGGCCAGCGTGGCCAGCCGCGTGGCCGAGCGCCAGTGGCCGCCGACGATGCTGGCGGTCATGCCGGCATTGCCGAAGTGGTTCACGCCGCGCGCGCCGCGGTCGCCCTGCCCGGCCGAGTACACCAGCGTCAGGTCGCGCGGCAGCCCGCTCTGCAGGAAGCGCTGCTCCAGCGCCTCGGTCACGGCCTCGGCATGGCCGGCGCCGACAAAGCCCGCGCTGGCCACGGTCCAGCCGTCCTGCACCAGTGCCGCCGCTTCGCGTGCGGTGATCACCTTCATTGCTGTCTCCGGTTTCGTTGTGCCGTCCCGCATCGGTGGCGGCACGTTTTTCCGTGAATTTTGTTTTGCGAACATTTGTTCGGAAAACGCTATCATACGGACATGCCGGCCGCTGGCGCAAGTCCGGCGCGGCATGGAGAACCATATGATCTCCCCTCCATTTCCCCGTATTAAGCCGAAATGCCGCAAGCCGAAGCCGCCAAGAAAGACGAACTGCTGGAATCGCTGAGCAAGGGCCTGGCGCTGCTGCGCCTGTTCGCCGGCGGCGCGGAACGCCTGACCATGCAGGACGTCGCCGAGCAGCTCGACGTGACCCGCGCCGCCGCGCGCCGGCTGCTGCTGACCCTGGAGCACAACGGCTACGTGGCGCAGGACGGCCGCCACTTTGCGCTGACGCCGCGGGTGATGGAGCTCGGCTATGCCTACTTTGCCTCGATGAGCCTGCCGCAGGTGGCGCGGCCCTACCTGCAGGGGCTGTGCGAGTCCCTGGGCGAAAGCTGCTCGGTGGGCGTGCTCGATGCGGAATCCGTGGTGCTGGTGGCGCGCGAGGAGCCGCGCCAGCTGCTGCGCGTGGACATGGCGCTGGGACGGCGCATGCCGGCCTATGCGCATTCGCTTGGCCGCGTGCTGCTGGCCGGCCTGGACGATGACGCGCTCGAGGCCTACCTGGCAGGCGCCACGCTGCGCAAGCTGACGCCGTTCACGGTCAGCTCGCGCACGGCGCTGGCGCGCACGCTGCGGCAGGTGCGCACCGACGGCTACTGTGTGCTGGTGAGCGAGCTGGTGGACGGCTACGCCGGGATCTCGGTGCCGTTGCGCGACCAGGCCGGCAAGGCGGTGGCCGGGCTGGGCTTCAGCATGGTGCTGGGCAGCCGCGACCAGGCCCAGCTGGAGACGCGCTTCCTGGGGCCGCTGCGCGAGGCCGCCGCCCGCATCGAAACCATCCTGCAGGCGCGCTGAGGCGCCCGCGGCCCATGTAGAAAAGCCCCGCATGCCGGGGAGGCAGCGGGGCTCAAATGGTAGCGGGGCAATCTGCTCGACCACCCACGCCTTGATCCTGGCGCATCGCGCCACGGCGGACATCCCCCAAATGTGGGCCATTGCCATGCCGCGTTGCCGGCAGGCCGCAAACGCGCCCTGCGAAGCCTGTCAATCATGGCCCTGTCACATTCCTGAAGGAATCCGGGTTTTCGCCGAGCGGGTTTTCGCCAGCTTCCGGCCAGCGTCCGGATGCGGTCTACTGGACTCACATCGACGGCCTGGCACCGCAAACGCCGGATCGCCGCAGCCGATGGTGCCTCAGAACAAGTCCAATGACCGGGAGACAGACCATGGTGACGAAGAAAGAAGACGCTTTCGTACTGAAGAACCTTCTCGCCCTCGCAGCAGTGGAAACCCTGGGTGGCGCGATTGCCCTGGGCATGGTCTTCCACCTGATCTGAACTCGCTTGCTGCGCGCCGGCGCTGCCACGCCGGCGCCCGGCGCGCTTACTCGTCGACAATCACCTCGAAGCCGCCAAAGATCATCCGCTGGCCGTCGAACGGCATCGGATCCATGCCTTCCTTCAGGCGCGGGTCGGCCATCGCCGCCTTCATGCCAGTGTCGCGCTTCTCGCGTGACGGCCACAGGATCCACGAGAACACCACCGCCTCATCCTCCTTGCGCTGCACCGCCATCGTAAAGGACGTGACCTTGCCTTCCGGCACATCGTCACCCCAGCATTCCACCACCTTCAGCGCGCCGTGCTCCTTGAACACCGCGGCTGCCTTCTGCGCCACCTGGCGATAGGTCTCGCGAGTGGCCTGGGGAACGGCCAGTACAAATCCGTCGATATAGGACATGGGCTTCACTCCTGGTCAGATTGAATCGTGCGAATCGGATCAAACGCGCGATGACTACCATAGTCCATCGCCGCGCCCTCAGCGGGTGGTCCGCTGCCCGCGCCGGTCGACCTCGAACACCATGTTTTCCCGGAAGCGCTGCCGTAGCCACTGCTCGGCCCGGCCCTGCGGCCGGCCCGACTTCGCCCAGATCAGGTCGACGCTGACCAGCCAGTCCGTGTACGGATAGGCCGCCAGGTCCAGTTCCACCAGTTCGCCGCGCTCCAGCGCCGCGCGCACCAGTTGCCGCGGCAGTGTGGCCCAGCCCAGCCCGCTTTTCACCATTTCGACCAGCGCCAGGTAGCTTTCGGCGCGCCACACCCGCGCCGCGCGCAGGTATTCGCTGGTGGGCAGCTTGTCGGCATGCGCGCTGAAGGCCAGGCGCCGATAGGCGTGCAGGTCGGCAAACGAGACCTGTTCGCGCCCGGCCAGCGGGTGTCCCGGGTGCACCACATGCACCATGATCAGCTTGCCCAACTGCACGAAGGCCAGTTCCGGCGCGTAGTGCGGCTGCGCGAAGGCGATGCCGAGCTCGGCCTCGCCCTGCAGCACCAGTTCGCTGACATCGCCGTAGACCGGATTGCGAATGGTCAGGTCGACATACGGAAACTCCCGCTCGAATTCGGCCAGCACCGGCATCACCGCGTGGTACGGGATTTCGATCGCCAGCGTCAGCCCGGGCGGGTTGGCATCGGCCAGGCTGGCGGCATGGGCCTGCAGCGACAGGCAACGCTCCAGCACGGCTTCGGCCTCGGTCAGCAGCTTGCGGCCGGCCCCGGTCAGCGCCGGATTGCGGCTGCTGCGGTCGAACAGCGGCACGCCGAGGTCGATCTCCAGGTTGGCCACCGCCGCACTGACCGTGGACTGGGTCTTGCCCAGGCGCCGCGCGGCAGCGGAAAAGGAGCCTGTCTCAACCACCAGTGCGAATACCTGCAACTGGTCCAGCGAAAAACGCATGGCCACCCTCCCGCGACCCATCGACTGGATCGATAGGTATTGATTTGTTGTACCGATGAAGTTGCGGAGATGATGCCGCAACGGCCGAGGGATCACAAATCCCGGCAATCCCGGCCGGCGCTGCCCAATCCGCCCTGCCAGAGGCGGAAGCGGCTTCCATCGAAAAAGGAGACAAGCCCATGAAGACCCCGACACCGGTACACCCGGTCGATGAAATCCTGCCGCTGCGCCAGCTGGCGAGCTTCGGCCTGCAGCACGCCCTGATCCCTTTCCCCAACCGGAGACCCCAAGCATGACCCGAATCACAGACCCGTCCGGCGCTGAACTGTCGCCGCTCGACCTGGAACTGCTGCGCCAGTCGATCGCGCTGTCCGATGCATCCAGGGCTCGCGGCCGCCATCCGTTCGCCGCGCTGGTGGCCGACCAGGCCGGCAACATCATCGCCAGCGCCGGCAACAACTCGATGCCGCCGGAGGGCGACCCGACCCAGCACGCCGAACTGGTCGCCGCCGCGCAGGCCGCGCGTGCGCTGCCGCCGGAGCAACTGGCCGACTGCACCCTCTACACCAGCGCGGAGCCATGCTGCATGTGCGCCGGCGCGATCTACTGGACCGGCATCGGGCGCGTGGTCTATGCGCTGTCAGAACACAAGCTGCTGGGCCTGACCGGCGACCACCCGGAGAACCCCACCCTCTCGCTGCCTTGCCGCGAAGTGTTCGCGCGCGGGCAGCGCCAGGTGGATGTGGTCGGGCCGGTGCTCGAGGACGAAGCCGCGGCACCGCACGCGGGCTTCTGGAAGTAGCCATCCTGCCTGCCGTCCGCCCGACGGTCGGCACCGATAGGCGTTGGACATTCTGTCATCGACACGTCACCCCGCCTTCCTACACTCGCCTGGCTCCGGCTCCCAGCAGCCGCCACACCCACCCAGCCAGGCGAACCCGATGCTCCCCTGCAAACTTCCAAGAACCCTGGCCACGACCCTGATCGCGGCGGCATTGCTCACCGCATGCGGTGGCGATGACGGCGGCGGCAACCTGTCGCCGAGTGCGACTGTCACGCCGAACGCACAACCGGAACAGCCCGGCAAGAAGCCGGACCAGCGGCCCGACCCCGTGATTCGCTGCGCCCCCTGACAACGCAAGTCCCGACGCCATCCGACAAGACCATGGTCTCTCGCCGCAACTTCCTGCAAGCCGCAGCCGGCACCGGCTTCGCCGCCGCCGCACTGGCCGCGTTCCCGCCCAGCATCCGCAAGGCCCTGGCCATCCCGGCCAACAATGCCACCGGCACCATCAAGGATGTCGAGCATGTGGTGATCCTGATGCAGGAGAACCGTTCCTTCGACCACTACTTCGGCACGCTCAAGGGTGTGCGCGGGTTCGGCGACCGCTTCACCATCCCGCTGCCCAATGCGCGCAAGGTATGGCAGCAACAGCGCTCCAACGGCGCCGTGCTGACCCCGTATCACCTGGATGGCACCAACAACAACGCGCAGCGCGCGGCCGGCACGCCGCATGCCTGGGTGGACAGCCAGCAGGCCTGGGACCACGGCCGCATGGCCAGTTGGCCGACGTACAAGACCAATACCTCGATGGGCTACTTCAAGGAGAAGGAGATCCCGTTCCAGTTCGCACTGGCCAATGCGTTTACGCTGTGCGACGCGTACCACTGCTCGATGCATACGGGCACTGACGCGAACCGTTCATTCCACCTGACCGGCACCAACGGCCCGACCGCAGCCAACGTCGCCTTCGTCAACAATGAGTGGGACGCGATCGACGGCCTGCCCGCCTCGGCCAACACCGGCTACACCTGGAAGACCTATGCCGAGCGGCTGGAAGCAGCCGGCATCAGCTGGATCTGCTACCAGAACATGCCGGACGAATGGGGCGACAACATGCTGGGCGCGTTCCAGCAGTTCCGCAAGGCCAACCTGGCCTCGGGCTTTCCGGTATCCAGCGGCGGCGCGCCGGGCGCGCCCTATGCCAACACCGGCCAGCCACTGCCGTACCACGCCTACGATGCGGCCACCGACAATGCCGCCAATCCGCTGTACAAGGGCGTGGCCAACACCCTGCCCGGCACCAGACCCGAGGAATACCTCGACGCCTTCCGCCGCGACATCAAGGAAGGCAGGCTGCCGCAGGTATCGTGGATCAATGCGCCGTCGATCTACTGCGAGCATCCCGGCCCGTCCAGCCCGGTTCAGGGCGCGTGGTTCCTGCAGGAAGTGCTGGACGCGCTGACCGCCGTGCCCGAGGTCTGGAGCAAGACCGTGCTGCTGGTCAACTTCGACGAGAACGACGGCTACTTCGACCACGTCCCCTCCCCCTCGGCGCCGTCGGTGAACCCCGACAAGACGCTGGCCGGCAAGGCGACGCTGAGCGATGCCGAGATGCAGGCCGAATACTTCAACCATCCGCCGCCACCGGGCAGCCGGACCCAGCCCGCTGCTGACGGCCGCGTCTACGGTCCCGGGCCGCGCGTGCCGCTTTACGCGATCTCGCCGTGGAGCCGCGGCGGCTGGATCAATTCCCAGGTGTTCGACCACACCTCCGTGCTGCGCTTCCTGGAAGCGCGGTTCGGCGTGGCCGAACCCAACATCAGCCCGTTCCGCCGTGCCGTCTGCGGCGACCTGACCAGCGCGTTCAACTTCAAGACGCCCAACTCGGAAGCCCTGCCCACGCTGAGTGGCCGCACCACGCGCAGCAGCGCCGACCAGCTGCGCCAGGCCCAGCAGGCACTGCCCGCGGTGCCGCTGCCGGTCGACATGCAATTGCCGCTGCAAGCCACCGGCACCCGCCCGTCACGCGCGCTGCCGTACGAGCTGCACACCAGCGCGCGCTGCAGCGCCGTGGGGCAGGTCGAACTGGTATTCGCCAACACCGGCACGCAAGCCGCGGTGTTCCACGTCTACGACCGCCACCAGCTGGGCCGCATTCCGCGCCGCTATGTCGTGGAAGCCCGCAAGTCCCTGAGCGACACCTGGAACGTGTTCCAGGACAACGCCGGGCAATACGACCTGTGGGTACTGGGCCCCAACGGCTTCCACCGCCATTTCCGCGGCGATACCAACCGCATCGGCGACACCGGCATCGCACCGGAGATCCGCGTCTGCTACGACATTGCCAATGGCGACGTCTATGTCGACCTGATCAACGCCGGCCGCAAGGCCTGCCACTTCAGCATCCAGGCGCTCGCGTACCGAACCGATGGCCCGTGGCCGGTCACTGTCGGCGCCAATGACAGCAAGTCCGTGCATTGGTCGCTGGAGGAAAGCGGGCAGTGGTATGACTTCGCGGTGACGTGCGACAGCGACCCGGCGTTCTATCGCCGCTTTGCGGGGCGGGTGGAGAACGGCAGGCATACGGTTAGCGATCCGGCGATGGGGATGGTGACGGCGCAGGATTGAGCAGTAGTTCGAGGCAAAAAAAAGGACTGCAGGTATCAACCTGCAGTCCTTTTTCACATTGGTGGGCCTCCCGTGAGTCGAACACGGCACCAACGGATTATGAGTCCGCTGCTCTAACCAGGCATGAGCTAGAGGCCCTTGGAAGCGTTTAGTTGCCTTCCAGGAAGCTCTTCAGCTTGTCCGAGCGGCTCGGGTGGCGCAGCTTGCGCAGTGCCTTGGCCTCGATCTGGCGGATCCGTTCACGCGTGACGTCGAACTGCTTGCCGACCTCTTCCAGCGTGTGGTCGGTGCTCATTTCGATGCCGAAGCGCATGCGCAGCACCTTGGCTTCGCGCGGCGTGAGCGAGTCCAGCACGTCCTTGACGACGTCGCGCATGGAGCCGTGCAGCGCGGCTTCGGCCGGGGCCAGCGTGTTGGTGTCCTCGATGAAGTCGCCCAGATGGGAGTCGTCGTCGTCACCGATCGGCGTTTCCATGGAGATCGGCTCTTTGGCGATCTTCATGATCTTGCGGATCTTGTCTTCCGGCATCTCCATCTTCTCGGCCAGCGTTGCCGGATCCGGCTCGTTGCCGGTTTCCTGCAGGATCTGGCGCGAGATGCGGTTCATCTTGTTGATGGTCTCGATCATGTGCACCGGGATACGGATGGTGCGCGCCTGGTCGGCGATCGAGCGCGTGATGGCCTGGCGGATCCACCACGTGGCGTAGGTCGAGAACTTGTAGCCGCGGCGGTATTCGAACTTGTCCACCGCCTTCATCAGGCCGATGTTGCCTTCCTGGATCAGGTCGAGGAACTGCAGGCCGCGGTTCGTGTACTTCTTGGCGATCGAAATCACCAGACGCAGGTTGGCCTCGGTCATCTCGCGCTTGGCTTCGCGGGCACGACGCTCGCCCTCGGCCATCTTGCGGTTGACGCCCTTCAGTTCCTTCAGCGGCAGCACCACGCGCGACTGCAGGTCGATCAGCTTCTGCTGCAGCTCATGCACGGCCGGCACGTTGCGCTCGACGATGGTGCTGTAGCCCTTGCCGTCGGCGACGATGGTGTGGACCCACTCGAGGTTGGTCTCGTTGCCCGGGAAGCGGGCGACGAATTCCGAGCGCGGCATGCCGCACTTGTCGACCACGATGTTCAGGATCGAGCGTTCGAGCTTGCGCACTTCGTCGACCTGGCCGCGCAGCGTGTCGCACAGGCGCTCGACATTGCGGGCGGTGAAGCGGATGCCCATCAGCTCGGCCTGGATGGCTTCCTGCGCCTTGACGTAGGGCTTGGAGTTGTAGCCTTCCTTTTCGAACGCGCGGCGCATCTTGTCGAACTGCTCGGCGATCACGCGGAATTTCTCCAGCGCGTTCTGCTTCAGTTCTTCCAGCTGGCGCGCGGAGGCACCGGCGCCGGCGCCGCCTTCGTCGTCATCGTCCTCGTCGCCTTCCTCTTCGTCGTCGGACTCGATATCCTCGTCGTCGGCCGCTGCAGCCGGGGCTGCGGGCGCTTCCGGGGCTTCGTCGGCGTTCGGGTCGATCAGGCCGTCGACGAATTCGTCGATCTTGATCTCGTCGTTGGCCACGCGCTCGGCATGGGCCAGGATCTCGGAGATGGTGACCGGGCAAGCCGAAATCGCCATCACCATGTCCTTCAGGCCGGCCTCGATGCGCTTGGCGATCTCGATTTCGCCTTCGCGCGTGAGCAGCTCGACCGTGCCCATTTCGCGCATGTACATGCGCACCGGGTCGGTGGTGCGGCCGAACTCGGAGTCCACCGTGGACAGGGCCGCTTCGGCCTCTTCCTCGGCTTCTTCCTCGCTGGTGGCGGACGGGGCGTTGTCGTTGAGCAGCAGCGTCTCGGCATCCGGCGCCTGTTCGTAGACAGCGATGCCGATGTCGTTCAGCGTGGCGACCAGCGTGTCGATCGTTTCCGAATCGACCATGTCGTCCGGCAGGTGATCGTTGATTTCCGCGTAGGTCAGGTAGCCGCGCGACTTGCCCAGCTTGATCAGCGCCTTGAGTTTCTGGCGACGCAGCTCAAGCTCTTCCTCGGTACCCTGCTGGGTCGAGGCGAACTCCTTGAGCAGGGCCTTTTCCTTGGCCTTGCGGTCCTTGGCTTTCTGCTTTTCGGTCTTCGGCGCCGCGGCCGGGGTTGCCGCCGGGCGCGCATCGTTCTCGTAAAACTCTTCAGTCACGTCGTCTGTTGTGCTGTCGTCGTGCTGCATCTCGGCCTTGGGCTTGCGGCCACGCTTTTTCGGCTCCGGCTTGATTGCCGGCGCAGCGGGACGCTCGGATGCAACGGATGCAGGTGTCGCGGCACGCGCCTTGGTTGCCGTAGTGGTGGTGCCAGCCTTGGCTTCCCCACTCTTGGCGCCGGCGGCTGCCGCTCGCTTGCTCTCGACTTCGGTATTCTGCTGTTTCGCCACGGTGATACTCTTGCCTTTCACTGGTGCAGATGCGGCGACCTTGCCGCTCGTACTGGCGCTCTTGCCGCTCTCGCGTGCCGAAGTCGAGGCCTTTGTCTTTTCGGATGTGCGAGTCCTGGCGGGAGTCGTCACGGCGGGCGCTTGCGCGCTACGCACGGACTTTGATGGCGCAGACCGGGCTGGTGTCTTGACTGACGCGGTCGATGTCTTCGCCGCCGTTGTTTTCACAGACGCCTTGCCGCTCCCTGATTGGGGAGCTTTAGAGGTAACCCTTTCGGTTGCTTTGGCCTTTGCCATTGGCACGCTCACTTTCACCAGAACTGGAGAGAAAGATTTCGCAATCCAAACCGGCTATTGTAGCACGCCACGCATAGCCGGCTCCCTATCAGGTGAGGTTTTCACCTGAAAAATCAAGGCTTAAGCTCGGCGGGGCCGGGCCCAGTCCCTTATCCAACGCTTACTGCCACCTCCTGGTTGATGACCAGGGCGCACACAGACACCTCAGCCAAGTTGGCGCCGCCGGTGGATTTCGCCCACCAGCCAGCGCATGCGCTGCTTGGCCGCTTCATCGGCCGTGCCGGCCACTACCTCCGCCTGCAGGCCGTCGAGCTCGCGCCGCAGCGGCTCGGCCAGCAGCTTGGTAATGGCCGCATCGAAATCCTGTATTGCGGGTGCCTCTTCGATCTCTTCTCGCAGCACCGCGGCACGCGCCACGGCATACACCTCGGCATAGGGCGACTGGGCCAGGTGTTCGCTGAAGGCCGCAAAATTGACCTCGCCCTGCACGCTGTCGCACGCCTCCACCAGGTGCGCCAGCACTTCACTGTCGCTGCTCTCGCCGCCCAGCAGCAGCGCGCGCGCATCCTCGTCCAGCCTCGCCGACAGTGCCGGATAGCACATCAGCAGCTGGATCACCCGCTGCTCCAGCCCGGTCGGGGCCTGGCGGCGCGTGCGCGGGCGCGGCTGGGCGAAGCGGCCGACGCGGGCCGGGTCGCTGCGCAGGCCGCAGATGGCTTCGATCTCCGCGGGTGTCGTTCCCGTGGCATCGGCAAGTTCGCGCACAATCTGTAGCCTCAGGCCGCCGGCGGGCATGGCCTGCAGCAGCGGCTTGGCCTCGTACTGGGCCCGGGCGCGGCCCTCGGGCTGGCGCAGGTCCAGGTCTTCGGTGACCGACTGCAGCAGGAAGCGCGACAGCGGCATGGCGTTGCGCACCTGGGTGGCAAAGGCCTCGGTGCCCTCTTCGCGCACATAGCTGTCCGGATCGTGCTCGGCCGGCAGGAACAGGAAGCGGATGGTCTTGTTGTCCGCCACATGCGGCAGGCAGGCTTCCAGCGCGCGCCGGGCCGCGCGGCGCCCGGCAGAGTCGCCGTCGAACGAGAACACCACGGCGTCGGTCTGGCGCAGCAGCTTCTGCACGTGCACAGGGGTGCACGCCGTGCCCAGGGTGGCAACGGCATTGGCAAAACCGAGCTGGGCCAGCGCCACGACGTCCATATACCCTTCGACCACCAGCACGTAGCCGGTTTCCCGGATTGCGTGACGGGCCTCGAACAGCCCGTACAGCTCCGTGCCCTTGCTGAACAGCGGAGTCTCGGGCGAGTTCAGGTACTTGGGCTCGCCCTGCCCCATCACGCGCCCGCCGAAGCCGATCACGGCCCCCTTGGTGTTGCGGATAGGGAACATGATGCGGTCGCGGAAGCGGTCGTAGCGGCGCGGCTTGCCGTCCGCATCGCGCTTGTCGCTTTCGATCAGCAGGCCGCACTCGACCAGCGGCGCCGACACGTTGTCATCACGATAGCTGCCGAATACGGCCTCCAGGCCCTGCCAGTCATCGGGCGCGTAGCCCAGGCCAAAGTTCGCGGCGATCTCGCCGGTCAGGCCACGGCCCTTCAGGTACTGGATCGCCTGCGGCGCGCTTCGCAGCTGGCGGCGGTAGAAATCGGTGGCGCGGGTCATGGCGTCGGACAGCGCCACCGAACGGGCCTGCTGCTCCGCGCGCTGCCCGGGCGGCAGCCGGTCGCGCTCTTCCGGCACGCTCATGCCGACCGACTGGGCCAGCTCGCGCACCGCTTCCGGGTAGGACTGGCCGGAAAACTCCATCAGGAAGCCGATGGCCGAGCCGTGGGCGCCACATCCGAAGCAGTGGTAGAACTGCTTGGTCGGCGACACCGTGAATGACGGCGATTTCTCGTTATGGAAGGGGCACAGCCCCATGAAATTGGCGCCGCCCTTCTTCAGCTGCACATACTTGCCCACCACATCGACAATGTCGACACGGTTGAGCAGGTCCTGAATAAAGGATTGCGGAATCACCCGACTGACCGTCCTGAGGCATGGCCGTCCCGCGGCGGGCGGCTTCTTTTAGGAATGCGTGACCGGTGCGGCGCCCGGCTGCTATCGGAATATTGTAGTGCAGCGTGATAGGGCCGCCCGGACTACGTGACATCTCCGTGCAACTGCACCGAACCACGCAGATCCGGTGCTTATCTTGCCAGCAACCGATTAAATCAGTATTTACTTTGCTGCAAGTGCCGCCTTGACCAGGGCCGATACGGCGGTCATGTCGGCACGGCCGGCCAGCTTGCCCTTGAGCACGCCCATGACCTTGCCCATGTCCTGCGGACCGGCGGCACCAGTGGCGGCAACGGCCTGCTGGACCTCGGCGGCGACTTCCTCGTCCGACAGCGCGGCGGGCATGTAGGCCTGCAGCACTTCGACTTCCGCCGACTCCTTGTCTGCCAGGTCATTGCGGCCCGCCTGCCGGAACTGCGAGATCGAATCCTTGCGCTGCTTGATCAGCTTCTCGACCACGGCCAGCACGGCGGTATCGTCCAGTTCCACGCGCTCATCGACCTCGCGCTGCTTGATGGCGGCCAGCAGCAGGCGGATGGTGCCGAGGCGCTCCGTTTCGCGCGCGCGCATGGCGGTCTTCATGTCTTCGCTGATACGGGCTTTGAGGGACATCGTGATCTTCCAGAAAGTGGGTGGACACTCACAGGTGGCGGCGGTGACCGCCCGCTGCAAGGCCCAGAATGCAAAAACCCGCCGAAGCGTAGGCCACAGCGGGTCGGATACAAGCGGGAGCGCCGGGGTCAGTACAGTTTCTTCGGCAGCATCTGGCTGCGGATGCGCTTGTAATGGCGCTTTTCGGCGGCTGCCTTCCTGCGCTTGCGCGCGGCGGTGGGCTTTTCGTAAAACTCGCGTGCCCGCAATTCCGGGAGCAGCCCGTTCTTCTCGATGGTGCGCTTGAAACGGCGCATGGCAACTTCAAAAGGCTCGTTTTCCTTGAGACGGATCGTGGTCATTTGGCCAGAAAATGAGAATTTTCGGGATAAGCGGCTCTACGAAGTTCTGGATTGTAGCACCAACAATCGAACGCGGAAGTGGCGTGCAACGGACACTTGCCGAGTGCCGCCCACCGCCCTTCCAGCTCTCGCCAGTCTACCCTTGGGCTACCGATTGCCCTGCCGAAGCGGTGCGCGATGCCTCAGCCGCGGCCTGCCCCGCCGCCACCGCGGACGCCCACGCCCACTGGAAGTTGTAGCCGCCCAGCCAGCCGGTCACGTCCACCACCTCGCCGATGAAATACAGGCCCGGCACCTCGCGCGCCATCATGGTGGTTGACGACAGCGCCCGCGTGTCGACCCCGCCAAGCGTGACCTCGGCCTTGCGGTAGCCCTCGGTGCCCGACGGCACGATGCGCCAGCCGTTGAGCGTGGCGCCAAGCTTGCGCAGGGCCTTGTCGGTCACATCATGCAGCGGCATGGCGGCATCCACGCCCGAGGCCGCGCACCAGGCATCGGCCAGCCGCGCCGGCAATCGTTGCGCCAGCAGGTTGCCCAGGTGCTTGCGGCTGCCGGCCTTCTGCTCGAGCAGCCAGGCGGCGGCATCCTCGCCATCAAAGAGGTCGATGGCGATCGGCGTGCCGGGACGCCAGTAGCTGGAAATCTGCAGCACGGCGGGTCCGGACAGGCCGCGATGGGTCCACAGCAGGTCTTCGCGGAAGGCTCCGGCCGCCTTGCCGTTGCCGGTGGCGATATCCACTTCCAGCGACACGCCGGCCAGCGGCGCGAACGGCACCCAGTCCTTGCCATCGAAGGTCAGCGGCACCAGCGCCGGCCGGGTTTCGACGATGCCCAGCCCGAACTGCCGGGCGATGCGATAGCCAAAGTCGGTGGCACCGATCTTGGGGATCGACAGGCCGCCGGTGGCCACCACCAGCGCCCCGGCCCGCACCGTGCCGGTAGCGGTGAGCAGCAGGAAGTCGTCGCCCTCGCGCCGGACCTCGGCCACGCTGCAGCCGGTGTGCCAGCGCACATGGCCGGTGTCGCATTCGGCGCGCAGCATGGCGATCACGTCTTCGGCGCTGTCGTTGCAGAACAGCTGGCCACGATGTTTCTCGTGCCAGTCGATGCCGTAGCGGCGCATCAGGCCAAGGAAATCCTGCGGCGTGTAGCGCGCCAGCGCCGAGCGGCAGAAGTGCGGATTGGACGACAGGTAGTTGGCGGGCCCGGCCTGCAGGTTGGTGAAATTGCAGCGCCCGCCGCCCGAGATGCGGATCTTCTCGGCAAGCTTGGTGGCATGGTCGATCAGCACCACGCGCGCGCCGTTCTGGCCGGCCACGGCGGCACACATCATGCCGGCCGCGCCCGCACCCAGCACGGCCACGTCATACCGGCCCGTCCGGGCCGATGTTGCCCCGCTCATTGCACGCCTCGCGCATCCATGTGTATTGCCACCGCCAGAGAAAGGGCAGATTGTAGCGAAAAGCACGCCGCGCGCTGCTGTGCTACCCTGCGCGCTTCCTGCAACCTGTTGTTTCGACAGCCGTTTCCCTGACAGGAGGCGGCCCTATGCGCTCCCCATGCTTGTCCTCGGCATCGAATCCTCCTGCGACGAAACCGGCCTCGCCCTCTATGACACCGGCGCCGGCCTGCTCGCGCACGCGCTGCACTCGCAGATCGCCATGCACCGCGACTACGGCGGCGTGGTGCCGGAACTGGCGTCGCGCGACCATATCCGCCGCGTGCTGCCGCTGCTGGAGCAGGTGCTGGCCGATGCCGGCCGTACCCGCCAGGACATCGACGCCATCGCCTTCACCCAGGGCCCCGGGCTGGCCGGCGCACTGCTGGTGGGCGCCTCGGTGGCCAATGCACTGGGCTTTGCGCTGAACGTGCCGATGGTGGGCGTGCACCACCTGGAAGGCCACCTGCTGTCGCCGCTGCTGACGCGCGAGCCGCCGCCCTTCCCGTTCGTGGCGCTGCTGGTGTCGGGCGGGCATACGCAGTTGATGGAAGTGCGCGGCATCGGCGACTACACGCTGCTGGGCGAAACCCTGGACGACGCCGCCGGCGAAGCCTTCGACAAGACCGCCAAGCTGCTGGGCCTGGGCTATCCGGGCGGCCCCGAAGTGTCGCGGCTGGCCGAATTCGGTATCCCCGGCGCCTTTGCGCTGCCGCGGCCGATGCTGCATTCGGGCAACCTGGATTTCTCCTTCGCCGGACTGAAGACCGCGGTACTGACGCAAACACGCAAGCTCGCCAACACCTGCGAGCAGGATCGCGCCAACCTGGCGCGCGCCTTTGTCGATGCCATTGTCGACGTGCTGGCCGCCAAGTCGATGGCAGCGCTCAAGCAGACCGGCCACAAGCGGCTGGTGGTGGCGGGAGGCGTGGGTGCCAACCGCCAGTTGCGCGAGCGGCTGGACCAGATGGGCAAGCAGCGCAAGATCGACGTGTATTACCCGGATTTGGCGTTCTGCACCGACAACGGCGCGATGATCGCGTTTGCCGGCGCCATGCGGCTGCAGGCAGCGCCCGAACTGGCGCGGCACGAGTATGGCTACGGCGTGACGCCGCGCTGGGACCTGGCGGATATCCGCCTGCCTTCGGCGGCCTGAACCGGACCAAAAAATAGCCACCGCATGCGGTGGCTATTTCTATTGCAGCGACAACGCGGTCAGTCGACCCGCTTGTCCCGCTCGATCACCGCATACGCGCTGTGGTTGTGGATCGACTCAAAGTTCTCCGCCTCCAGCACATAGGCCACGATGCGATCATCCGCATTCAGGCGCATGGCGATATCGCGCACCAGGTCCTCGACGAACTTGGGGTTCTCATAGGCGCGCTCGGTGACGAACTTCTCGTCGGGGCGCTTGAGCAGGCCCCACAGCTCGCACGAGGCCTCTTCCTCGGCCATGCGCACCAGCGCTTCCACCGGCAGCTCGCCGGCCAGTTCCACGTTCATGGTGATATGCGAACGCTGGTTGTGCGCGCCGTACTGCGAGATCTTCTTCGAGCACGGGCACAGGCTGGTCACCGGCACCAGCGCCTTCAGGAACACGCGCGCGGCGCCGTCGCGCACTTCGCCGGTCAGCGTGACCTCGTAGTCCAGCAGCGACTCCACGCCCGACACAGGCGCGGTCTTGCTGATGAAGTACGGGAAGGTGACCTCGATGCGGCCGGCCTCGGCTTCCAGCTTTTCCAGCATCTTGTCCAGCATCAGCCGGAAGCTGGACAGCTCCAGCGGTGCGCGCTCTTCTTCCAGCAGCGCGACGAAGCGCGACATATGCGTGCCCTTCTGGTCCGCCGGCAGGTGCACGTCGAGATTGAAGGTGCCCACGCTCGGCATGATGCCGGCCGGGGTCTTCAGGGTCACGGGGTAACGCACGCCTTTGACACCGACACGCTGGATGGGGATCTGGCGGGTGTCGGGGCTCGACTGGACGTCGGGCATGACGAAGGCGGGATTGATGTCATTCATCTACGGTTTCCTCCAGGGTCGCGCCCAAGGGGGACGGCACGAGCCCTTACGGTCGCGGCAATTTCGCAGTCCATCCATGCCGCGCAACGAGTGTGAAACCACGGGATCCGGCAAGTGGCACGCCGGCCCGCAGCTGCGAACACAAAAAAGGGGAGTTTAAGGGAATTCGGACGCACTCGTGGTGCGAGGGCCGAATCCCCTTCGGGACAGCAGGTGATCAGGCCACGCGCGAGGCGACCGTGACCTTGGGCTGGTCCAGCCCGAAGCGCTCGCGCACCGAGCGCTCGATGCCGACCGCATCCAGGCCGCATTGCTGCAGCAGATAGGCCGGGTCGCCGTGGTCGACGAAGCGGTCGGGCAGGCCCAGCGTCAGCACCGGCTTGTCGATGCCGGCCTCGGCCAGTGCCTCCAGCACGGCGCTGCCGGCGCCGCCCATCACGCTGCCCTCTTCCACGGTCACCAGGTAGTCGTTCTCCGCGGCCAGGCGCTTGACCAGCTCCACGTCGAGCGGCTTGACGAAACGCATGTCGGCGACCGCGGCATCCAGCGCCTCGGCGGCACCCAGGGCCGGGTGCACCATCGAGCCGAACGCCAGGAAGCCCACGCGATGCCCCGCGCGCGCACCTCCCTCGCGGCGCATCACGCCCTTGCCGACCGGCACGGTGGTGAGCTCAGCGGCAATGGCCGCGCCCGGGCCGGAGCCGCGCGGATAGCGCACGGCGCTCGGGCACGCCTGGTGGAACGCCGTGGTCAGCAGCTGACGGCACTCGTTCTCGTCGGACGGCGTCATCACCATCATGTTTGGGATGCAGCGCAGGTAGGCGATATCGTAGGCACCCGCGTGCGTGGCGCCGTCGGCGCCGACCAGGCCGGCACGGTCCAGCGCGAACACCACCGGCAGGTTCTGCAGCGCCACGTCGTGGATCAGCTGGTCGTAGCCGCGCTGCAGGAAGGTCGAGTAGATCGCCACCACCGGCTTGAGACCCTCGCAGGCCAGGCCGCCGGCAAAGGTCACGGCGTGCTGCTCGGCGATGCCCACGTCGTAGTAGCGGTCCGGGAAGCGCCGCTCGAACTCGACCATGCCCGAGCCCTCGCGCATCGCCGGCGTAATGCCGACCAGGCGCTTGTCGGCTGCGGCCATGTCGCACAGCCAGTCGCCGAACACCTGCGTGTAGGTCTTGCGCGCCGGCTTGGCCGCCGGGCGGATGCCCTCGGCCGGGTTGAACTTGCCCGGGCCGTGGTAGAGGATCGGGTCGGCCTCGGCCAGCTTGTAGCCCTGGCCCTTCTTGGTCACCACGTGCAGGAACTGCGGGCCGGCGCCCTCGAGCGCGCGCTCGCGGATATTCTGCAGCGTCGGCACCAGCGAGTTCAGGTCGTGGCCGTCGATCGGGCCGATGTAGTTGAAGCCGAATTCCTCGAACAGCGTGGCCGGCACCATCATGCCCTTGGCATGTTCCTCGAAGCGCTTGGCGAACTCCAGCACCGGCGGCGCCACCGACAGGACCTTCTCGATGCCCTTCTTGGTGGCCGCGTAGAACTGGCCGCTCAAGAGCCGCGCCAGGTGGCGGTTGAGCGCGCCCACCGGCGGCGAGATCGACATGTCGTTGTCGTTGAGCACCACCACCAACGGCAGGTCCTTGTAGACGCCGGCGTTGTTCAGGGCCTCGAAGGCCATGCCCGCGGTCATGGCGCCGTCGCCGATCACCGCCACCGAGACGCGCTTCTCGCCCAGCGTGCGCGCACCGAGCGCCATGCCCAGCGCGGCCGAGATCGAGGTCGACGAATGCGCCGTGCCGAAGGTGTCGTATTCGCTCTCGCTGCGGCGCGGGAAGCCAGAGATGCCGCCCCACTGGCGCAGCGTGCCCATGCGCTCGCGGCGTCCGGTCAGGATCTTGTGCGGGTAGCTCTGGTGGCCCACGTCCCACACCAGCCGGTCGTCCGGGGTGTTGAAGACGTAGTGCAGCGCGATGGTCAACTCGACCGTGCCCAGGTTGGACGACAGGTGGCCGCCGGTCTGCGAGACCGACTCCAGCACATAGGCGCGCAGTTCGTCCGCCAGGGTCCGGAGCTCACGCCGGTCGAGCTTGCGCAGGTCTGCGGGGGCGTCAATCTTGTTGAGGAGTGCGTAGGTCATGATGTCCGTTCGGCCGGCTCTCTGTTTAGTGTGTGCGCAGCACGATCAGGTCCGCCAGGTCCCGCAGGCGGTCCGCGCGCTCGCCAAAGCCGGCCAGCGCCTCGTGTGCGTCGGCGCGCAGCGTCCCGGCCAGTGCGCGTGCCGGGTCAAGCCCCATCAGCGACACATAGGTCGGCTTGTCATGGGCGGCGTCCTTGCCGGCGGTCTTGCCCAGCGTGGCGGTATCGGCAGTGACGTCCAGAATATCGTCAACCACCTGGAACGCCAATCCCACTGCCGCCGCATAGCGATCCAGCGCGGCCAGGCCCTCGGCGTCGATTTCACCACATAGCGCACCCATGCGCACACTGGCGCGCAACAGCGCGCCGGTCTTCATGCGATGCATGGCCTCGAGCGCCTCGCGCGTCATGGCGCGGCCCACGTTCTGCAGGTCGATCGCCTGGCCGCCGGCCATTCCGGTCGAGCCCGACGCCAGCGCCAGCTCGGCCACCAGCTGCAGCCGCGCCGCGGGCGCGATCGCCCCGGCACCCGCCAGCACGATAAAGGCCTGGGTCTGCAGCGCGTCGCCAACCAGCAATGCGGTGGCCTCGTCATAGGCCTTGTGCACGGTGGGCCGGCCGCGGCGCAGGTCGTCGTCGTCCATGCAGGGCATGTCGTCGTGCACCAGCGAATAGGCGTGGATCATCTCCACCGCACATGCCGCCGCGTCGCAGGCGGCCGGAGCCGCCCCGCTGACCTCGCCGGCGGCATGCACCAGCAGCGGCCGCACGCGCTTGCCGCCGCTCAGTGCAGCATAGCGCATGGCTTCGTGCAGCGTATGCGGCACGGTCTCGGCAGCGGGCAGCGCCGCCTGCAGGGCGGCCTCGGTGCGGGCGCCCTGGGCCTGCATCCATTGGGCAAAGTCACTCATGCCTCGTCCGCCCCCAGTGCACCGTTGGCGCCATTGCCCTCGCCGGCCAGCGGCTTGAGCACGTCACCTTCCAGCACGCGGACCTGCTGCTCGACCCGCTCCAGCTTCTGCTGGCAGTAGCGCACCAGCTCGGCGCCGCGGCGGTAGGCCGCCAGCGATGCCTCCAGCGGCAGTTCGCCGCTTTCCATGCTGGCCACCAGCGTTTCCAGCTCGGCCATCGCCGCTTCGTAGGAAGCGGGCGGCGCCGATGCGCTGGTGTCGGCGGTGTTGTCGGTCTGGACCGGAGCGGTCGTCGTTTTTGGCATATCAGGACCTGGAATCAAGGACCCCGGGGGAAACCCGGATGGGGAAGCCCGGATTTTACGCCAAAGCGGGAGCTTGCCCCATCCTTGCGCACGGTCGGCGTGGACCTATCGGGGTGCACAAACCACAGAAGTGACTTGTGCGCTCGGGTCGTCTTTCCGAATGCGCCCGGTACGGCACCCCGATGACGACCCGGGTCGACTTTTTCGCTAAAAAGGCAAAAAAATCAGTCCCTTAACTTTTTGGGTCGGGTACAATCTCCCCCTCGCCGCCAGGGGGCTACCGGACCTTGCCGACCTGGCGGAAGTCTTTCCCAAATCGATTCAATTTTCGATGGTTGGGTTGTTCACTGCTTTCACCTGTTCATCTGGGAGTGGGGATAATGTCCAATCTCAGCACCGCGCTCAACCTGGCGCCGGCTGATTCGCAACTGCCCGTCGGCGTCTATTTCGACGAAGCGCTGCATCAACAAGAACTCGAACTGCTGTTCAGGAATGGCCCGGGCTATATCGGCCACGAGCTGATGGTTCCGGAAGTCGGCGACTACCACACGCTCAGGGCAGAGGACGAAGGCCGCATGCTGGTACGCAACGCCGCCGGCATCGAACTGATGTCCAACGTCTGCCGCCACCGCCAGGCCATCATGCTCAACGGCCGCGGCAATGCGCAGAACATCGTCTGCCCCCTGCACCGCTGGACCTACGACCTGAAGGGCGAGCTGCTCGGCGCGCCGCATTTCGACAAGCAACCCTGCCTGCACCTGAAGCGCTCGCCGCTGCAGAACTGGAACGGGCTGCTGTTCGACGGCAAGCGCGACGTGCGCGCCGACCTGGCCAGGCTGGGCGTGGCCCAGGACCTGAACTTCGACGGCTACATGCTGGACCACGTCGAGGTGCACGAGTGCGACTACAACTGGAAGACCTTTATCGAGGTCTACCTGGAGGACTACCACGTCGTGCCGTTCCACCCGGGGCTGGGCAGCTTCGTCTCGTGCGACGACCTCAAGTGGGAGTTCGGCGAGTGGCACAGCGTGCAGACCGTGGGCCTGCATGCCGGCCTGAAGCGCCCCGGCAGCCCGACCTACCAGAAATGGCACGACGCGGTGCTGCGCTTCAACGACGGCGTGCTGCCCAAGCACGGCGCGATCTGGCTGACCTACTACCCCAACATCATGGTGGAGTGGTACCCCAACGTGCTGGTGATCTCGACGCTGCACCCGGTCGGCCCGCGCAAGACGCGCAATGTGGTGGAGTTCTACTACCCCGAGGAAATCGCGCTGTTCGAGCGCGAGTTCGTCGAGGCCGAGCGCGCCGCCTACATGGAAACCTGCATCGAGGACGACGAGATCGCCGAACGCATGGATGCCGGCCGGCTGGCGCTGCTCAAGCGCGGCACCAGCGAAGTCGGGCCGTACCAGTCGCCGATGGAAGACGGCATGCAGCATTTCCATGAGTGGTATCGCCGCGCCATGGCTTACGCCGGCTAGTCCGGCGGACTAGTGCGATAACCGCACAACGCACGCAAGAACGGACCGCCCCTGGCGGTCCGTTTCCCTTTGGGACGCGAAGTGCGCTGCTAGAATCATTGTCCGGTGCCGGCAGCCACACCGCTTGCGCGACGCGAGGCCAGACACGAAGCCCGCCCGCGCGCCGGACGCCTCTCCTTCCCGCTTCGTTTCGCTTCACCGCGCCCCTCGCCATGCAATCGCTCTGGATGCTGTTCGCCGCCTTCGCCTTCTCGTTGATGGGGGTTGGCGTCAAGCTGGCATCCGATCTCTACACCACCGGCGAGATCGTCTTCTACCGCGGCCTGATCAGCGTGGTCATCATGTGGGTGCTGCTGTCCTCGCGCGGGATCCCGGTGCGCACGCCCTACATGCTGTCGCACATCAAGCGCAGCGTGTTCGGCGTGACCGCGCTGATGCTGTGGTTCACCTCGATCTCGCTGCTGCCGCTGGCCACCGCGATGACGCTGAACTACATGTCGCCGGTGTGGATCGCGCTGATCCTGGGCGCCGGCGCGGCGCTGGCCGGCACCGGCGGCAATGCCGACCGGCGCCTGGTGCTGGCGATCCTGCTGTCCTTTGCCGGCGTGATCTGCCTGCTGCAGCCTTCGGTCGGCAAGGACCAGCTGACCGGCGGCCTGGTCGGACTGATCTCGGGCATGTTCACGGCGCTGGCCTATGTCGAGGTGCGCCAGCTCGGCCAGCTGGGCGAGCCCGAGGGCCGCATCGTGTTCTATTTCTCGCTGGTCGGCATGATCGCCGGGCTGGTGTGGATGCTGCTGGGCGGCGTCAGCGCGCATACCTGGTACGGCGCCGGCCTGCTGCTGGCCATCGGCATCCTGGCCACGCTGGGCCAGACCGCGATGACGCGCGCCTACAAGCGCGGCAACACGCTGCTGACCGCCAACCTGCAATACGCCGGCATCGTCTTTTCCAGCGTGTGGGGCATGCTGATCTGGTCCGACCGGCTGAACTGGCTGTCGTGGCTGGGCATGGGGCTGATCATCGCCAGCGGCATCGCCACCACGCTGATGCGCGCGCGCCAGGGCACCGATGCCAAGCCCACGCCGGCCACGCCGGTCAAGTCGCCGGAGGCGGAAGTCCATCCCGAGGTGTAGCATCCCCTGGTGAACTAGACCCCTTTCCATCGATCGCAACAGGATTCCCATGCAGAAACCGCTGATTTCCGTCACCGCGCTGCAATCGCTGCTGGCCACCCCCGGCGGCTGCGTCGTGATCGACTGCAGCTTCGACCTGGCCGACCCGGCCGCCGGCCGCGAGGCCTACCGCACCGGCCACCTGCCCGGCGCCTTCTACCTGCACCTGGACAACGAGCTGTCCGGCCCCAAGACCGGCAGCAACGGCCGCCACCCCCTGCCCGACGCCGACGACCTGGTGGCGCGCCTGCAGGCGCTGGGCGTGGACGACGACACCCCGGTAGTGGCCTACGATGCGCAGGGCGGCATGTTCGCCGCGCGGCTGTGGTGGCTGTTGCGCTGGCTCGGCCACGATGCCGTGGCCGTGCTCGACGGCGGCAAGGACGCCTGGGTCAAGGCCGGCCTGCCGCTCGAACACGATGCCACGGAAGAGCCGGAATTGCCCGGCAAGTTCCAACGCCGCAAGTCGCTGGCGCCGACCGTCGACGCCGCCGCGCTGGTGGACAACCTCGAGCGCGCCTCGCTGCTGGTGGTGGATGCGCGCGCGCCCGACCGCTTCCGCGGCGAGAACGAGACGCTGGACCCGGTTGGCGGCCATATCCCCGGCGCGGTCAACCGCTTCTTCAAGGACAACCTGGGCGCGGACGGCCGCTTCAAGCCGGCCGAGACCCTGCGCGCGGAATTCGGCGCAGTGCTGGGTGCGCGCGCCCCGGCGCAGGCAGTGATGCAGTGCGGCTCCGGTGTCACGGCCTGCCACAACCTGCTGGCGCTGGAAGCGGCCGGCCTGGGCGGCGCGGCGCTGTACCCGGGATCATGGAGCGAATGGTGCGCCGATCCGGCGCGCCCGGTCGCTACCGGGGCCGCCTGAGGTCAGCGTGACGAGGCAATGGGCGCGGCGGGCGCAATATGGCCGTGCCCGCCGTGGCTGTGGCTCTCGTGCACGCCGTTGGTGATGAAGACGATCGCCGAGATGCCCGCGGCCACCAGCACCACCTGGATCGCCGACTCGCGCCAGCGCGGCTTGCGCTGCATCTGGGGCATCAGGTCGCTGACCGCGATATAGAGGAAGCTGCTGGCGGCAATCACCAGCACGTACGGAATCCAGCCGCTCAGCTGGTCGAGCAGGAAATACCCGACCACGCCGCCGGCGATGGCCGCCAGGCTCGACAGCAGGTTGAAGGCAAAGGCACGGGCCTTGGAGAAGCCGGCATTGAGCAGCACGATGAAGTCGCCGACTTCCTGCGGGATCTCGTGCGCCGCGATTGCCAGCGCGGTGACCACGCCGATATGCGGATCGGCCAGGAAGGCCGCCGCGATCACGATGCCGTCGGCAAAATTGTGGAAGGTGTCGCCGACCAGGATGGTCAGGCCGCTGCGCCCCGCTTCCTCGCGGTCATGGCCGTGGTGGTGGTGGTGCCCGTCGCCCTCGTGGTGGTGCGAGTGACGCAGCAGCGAGATCTTTTCCAGCAGGAAGAAGCCGAGCAGCCCCGCCAGCAGCGTGCCGAACAGCGCGCGCGGGTCGGCGCCGGACTCGAACGCCTCGGGCAGCGAATGCAGCAGCGCGGTGGCCAGCAGCACGCCCACTGAAAAGCTCACCATGCGCTCGACCACGCGGGACGCCACCGTCAGCGACAGCAGCGCCGCCCCGAAGATGCTGCCCACCCCCGAGATCGTGGCGGCGAGCAGGATATACAAAAGCGTCGAATGGATGATGGGCTCCCGGGGTGGCGGTACCGGGCGGCCCCGCCGTTCCGCCCGCATCGCGCCGGGCGGCTAACGCAACAATGTTGCAATAACTCAAAGGCCGCATTGTACGTATCCGCCGGGACTTTGCAATCCTGCTGTCGGGCGAGAGGCGCCTCGCGGCGCCGGGACGGCCGGATCAGGCCACGCCGTGCTGCCTGAACCAGTCCAGGCACTTCTGCCAGCCATCCCTGGCATCGGCTTCACGGTAGCTGGGCCGGTAATCGGCATGGAAGGCATGGCCGGACTCGGGATAGACGATAAAGCGCGAGGCCTTGGCGTCCGGGTCGGACGACGCCGCCAGCGCGGACTTCATCCTCTCCACCTGCTCCTGCGGGATGCCGGTGTCCTTGCCGCCATACAGGCCGAGTACCGGGGCATGGAGCTGGCCGACCAGGTCGATGGGATTCTTCGGCTTGAGCGGGGTCGGCTCGGGCGCCAGCTGGCCATACCAGGCCACGCCGGCCTTCAGGCGCTTGCTGTGCGCTGCATAGAGCCAGGTCATGCGCCCGCCCCAGCAGAAGCCGGTGATGGCCAGGCGCGACACGTCGCCGCCGTTGGCACCGGCCCAGGCCACCGCGGCGTCCAGGTCGCCCATCACCTGCGCGTCAGGCACCTTGGCAATCACCTCGCGCTGCAGCTCCTGGATGGTGCCGAAGCTCTGCGGATCGCCCTGGCGCGCGAACAGTTCCGGCCCGATCGCCAGGTAGCCCAGCTTGGCAAAGCGCCGGCACACGTCGGCGATATGCTCGTGCACGCCGAAGATCTCGCTGACCACCAGCACCACCGGCAGGTTCTTCTTGCCTTCGGGCTGGGCGCGGTAGGCCGGCATGCTGAAGCCGCCCGAGGGGATGGTGACCTCGCCGGCGCTCAGGCCGGCAAAGTCGGTCTTGATGGCCTGCTGGGCCATCACCGGCAGCGCGGCCGCCGCAAAGGCGGAACCCAGCGCCGTCTTGACAAAGCCGCGGCGGTCGAACGTCTGGCCGGGGACGAGGCTATCCACTTCCGGTTTGAGCATGCGTGTCTCCAGGATCGTTGGTGGCTGGGCCGGGATGCGGCGCCAGCGGCAGATTTTAAGCAGACATGGAGAAAACATGGGGCGGCCTTGCAGCCACCCCCGCACGCCACCAGCCCGCGCGGCATGGTGCAGCGCGGGAAGCCCCGGCCCGGCGCGCGTCAGTGCAGCTTGACGCGCGGGCTGGTCTTGCGGCGCAGCCAGTGCGAAACCGTGTCCAGCGCCATGCCCACGGCGCCGTGCAACGCCATCACATGCATCCGGTACAGCGACGTGTACATGACGCGCGCCATCAGCCCTTCGATGAACATCGAGCCGCCGATCAGCCCGCCCATCAGGCTGCCCACTGCGCTGAAATGCCCCAGCGACACCAGCGAGCCGAGATCCTTGAAGGCGAACGACGGCAGCGGGCGCCCGTCCAGCCGCGCGCGCAGCGCGCTGTAGAGGAAGGTGGCCTGCTGGTGCGCGGCCTGTGCGCGCGGCGGCACCGTGGTCTGCTTCTCGGCCCACGGGCAGCTGGCGCAGTCGCCGAAGGCGAAGATGTCCGGGTCGCCCTCGCTCTGCAGCGTCGGGCCGACCACGATCTGGCCCTGGCGGCTGACCGGCAGCCCCAGTGTGGCCAGCACCGGCGGCGCGGTGATGCCCGCCGCCCATACCGTCAGGTCGGCATCGATATGCTTGCCGCTGGCGGTCAGCACCGCCTGCGGCGTGACCTCGGTCACGCGCTCGCTGGTCAGGACATCGACGTCGAGCTTCTTCAGCAGCTTGGCGGTCTCGACCGAGACCCGCTCGGACAGCGCCGGCAGGATGCGCGGGCCGGCCTCGATCACGTGGATATGCACATCGCGGCGCGGATCAAGCTGGTGCAGGCCGTAGGCGCTGAGCACGTGCGCGGTGTTGCGCAGTTCGGCCGACAGCTCCACGCCGGTGGCGCCCGCGCCAATGATGGCCACGTCAACGCGCGGCCGGCCGTCCGCGCCCACGCGCCCGCGCCCGTTCTGGGCCCGCACGCAGGCCGCGATCAGGCGCTTGCGGAAGCGCTCGGCCTGCGCCACGACGTCCAGTGCGATGGCATTCTCGGCCGCGCCGGGCACGCCGAAGAAATGCGTGACGCAGCCGATCGCCAGCACCAGCGTGTCATAGGGCAGCTCGCGCGCCGGCAGCAGTTCGGCGCCGTCCTCGTCGAAGCTGGCCGACACCGAGATGGTCTTGCGGATGCGGTCGATGCCGGTCAGCTCGCCCAGCTGGAACTCGAAGTGATGCCAGCGCGCCTGCGCCGCGTATTCCAGCTGGTGCGTGTTGGGGTCCATGCTGCCGGCTGCCACTTCATGCAGCAGCGGCTTCCAGATGTGGGTGGGCAGGCGGTCCACCAGCACCACCTGCGCCTGCCCCTTGCGGCCGAGCTTGTCGCCCAGCTTCGTTACCAGTTCCAGCCCCCCTGCTCCCCCACCGACGACAACGATGCGAGGCGTCCTTGTTTCTGTCATGGTCTACCTGATGCGTTTTTGTAAATTCTTGCCTGAGGCGTTTGCCACAGTCTGCTGCATTGCAGCATAACTGGCAAGCCGGTAAGCCTGACTCGGCAGTCGCTTCATTCGATACCACAACGCATGGGCGGCGCAGGCTGGCTGACAGGCGGCCTCGTCAGTGCGCTTCTTCCCAGTTGGCGCCGCTGCCCACTTCGGCCACCAGCGGCACGCGCAGCTGCGCCACCGAGCACATCAGCTCCGGCAGCCGCACCTTGACCAGCTCCAGCTCATGCTCCGGCACCTCCAACACCAGTTCATCGTGCACCTGCATGATCTGGCGCGTCTGCAGCCCGTCGCGCTCCAGCCAGCCCTGCACCGCGATCATCGACAGCTTGATCAGGTCGGCGGCGGTGCCCTGCATCGGCGCGTTGATGGCGGCGCGCTCGGCGGCCTGCCGGCGCGGGCCGCTGCCGCCGTTGATGTCGGGCAGCCACAGCCGGCGGCCGAACACGGTCTCGACATAGCCTTGCTCGCGCGCGGTCTGCCGGGTCTCTTCCATGTAGTGGGCCACGCCCGGGTAGCGCATGAAATAGCGGTCGATGTAGTGCTTTGCGGCCTCGCGCTCGATACCCAGGTTGCCGGCCAGGCCGAACGCGCTCATGCCGTAGATCAGGCCGAAGTTGATCACCTTGGCGTAGCGGCGCTGCTCGCTGCTGACGGCCTCGCGCTCCACGCCGAAGATCTCGCCGGCCGTGGCGCGGTGGATGTCCTCGCCGTTGGCAAAGGCGCGCAGCAGGTTCTCGTCGCCCGAGATATGGGCCATGATGCGCAGCTCGATCTGCGAGTAGTCGGCCGACACGATCACGCTGCCGGGCTCGGCGATAAAGGCTTCGCGGATGCGGCGGCCCTCCTCGGTGCGCACCGGGATGTTCTGCAGGTTGGGCTCGGTCGACGCCAGCCGGCCGGTCACCGCGGTGGCCTGGCCGTAGCTGGTGTGCACGCGGCCGGTCTGCGGGTTGACCATCTTGGGCAGCTTGTCGGTATAGGTGGACTTGAGCTTGGCCAGGCCGCGGTAGTCCAGCAGCAGCTTGGGCAGCGGGTAGTCCTCGGCCAGCTTCTGCAGCACCTCTTCGTCGGTCGAGGGCGCGCCGCTGGCGGTCTTCTTCACCACCGGCAGCTTCATCTGGCTGAACAGGATCTCGCCGATCTGCTTGGGCGAGCCCAGGTTGAAGGGCTGGCCGGCGGCCTCGTAGGCGGCCTGCTCCAGCGCCAGCATGCGCTGGCCCAACTCGGCGCTCTGCGCGGCCAGGCGTTCGGCATCGATCAGCACGCCGTTGCGCTCGACCTTCTGCAGCACCACCGAGACCGGCATCTCGATCTCTTCATACACGCGGCGCAGGCCCGCCGCGGCTTCCACCTGCGGGAACATCTTGCGGTGCAGGCGCAGGGTCACGTCAGCGTCTTCGGCAGCGTATTCGGTGGCGCGCGCCAGGTCGATCTGGTCGAAGCCGATCTGGCTGGCGCCCTTGCCGCACACCTCTTCATAGGTGATGGTCTTCAGGCTCAGCAGGCGCTCGGCCAGGCTGTCCATGCCATGGTTGCGATGCGAGGCCAGCACGTAGCTCTGCAGCATGGTGTCGTGCGCCACGCCGCGCAGCTTCACGCCATGGTTGGCAAAGACATGGACGTCGTACTTGAGGTTCTGGCCCAGCTTCGGGCGGCTGGCATCTTCCAGCCATGCGCGCATGCGCCCCAGCACGAACTCGCGCGACAGCTGGCCGTGGTCGGGCAGCCCGGCCACGTCCGGGCCACGGTGCGCCACCGGGATATAGCAGGCTACGCCCGGCTCGACCGACAGCGAGATGCCGACCAGCTGCGCCTGCATCGGGTCCAGCGAGGTGGTCTCGGTGTCGATGGCCACCAGCGGCGCGGCCTCGATGCGCCGCATCCAGTCTTCCAGCTGGGCTTCGGTGCTGACCGTGTCGTAGCGGATCTCGGTCGGCGCGACCTGGTCCGCTGCCGGTGCCTCGGCTGCGCCGGCCGTGGCCGGCACATCGAACAGGCCGCCTTGCGCCGGCGCGGCGGCCGCGCGGGCGCGGGCCTGGGCGCGGGCATCGGGCAGGCTTTCGCCGGTCGCTTCGCGCAGCCAGGTCTTGAAGCCGTAGCGCGAGAAAAACGCTACCAGCTTGTCCTTGTCCTCGCCCGTTTCGCGCAGCGCGTGGAAGTCCGCCACCGCGGCGGAGAGGTCGCAGTCGGTCTTGACCGTGACCAGCTGGCGCGCCATCGGCAGCCAGTCCAGCGTATTGCGCAGGTTCTCGCCGACCACGCCCTTGATACCGGGGGCGGCGGCGATCACGCCGTCGAGCGAGCCATGCTCGGCCAGCCATTTGACCGCGGTCTTGGGGCCCACCTTGGGCACGCCCGGCACGTTGTCGACCGCATCACCGATCAGCGACAGGTAGTCGATGATGCGCTCGGGCGGCACGCCGAACTTGGCAACCACGCCAGGGGGATCGAGCACCTCGCCGCTCATGGTGTTGACCAGCGTGACCTGGTCGTTGACCAGCTGCGCCAGGTCCTTGTCGCCGGTGGACACCACCGTGCGCACGCCCTGCTCCGTGGCCTGGCGCGACAGCGTGCCGATCACGTCGTCGGCCTCCACGCCATCAACCACCACGATCGGCCAGCCCATGGCGCGCACGGCCTCATGGATCGGCTCGATCTGGCGCGCCAGGTCTTCCGGCATCGACGGGCGATGTTCCTTGTAGGCCGGATACATGTCGTCGCGGAAGGTCTTGCCCTTGGCGTCGAACACGCAGGCGCTATACTCTGCCGGGTAGTCGTTGCGCAACTTGCGCAGCATGTTGATCATGCCGTAGATTGCCCCTGTGGGCAGACCCTCCCCATTCCTCAGGTCCGGCAGAGCGTGATAAGCGCGATACAGATAGCTCGATCCATCGACGAGCAAGAGTGTTTTTGGACTATCCGACATTCCCATGGACTCAAAATTGACTGGTGCCGCTGCAGGCGGTGCCTCGACCGCCCCCCTTGCTGACCCGGATGTTTCCGACATTTCCGGCGATACCGTACAACCCCCGCCGGAGGCTGCTTCCGAGCACGCCGCGGCCATCGCCGCGGCGGCCGATGCTGCTGCCGCGGGCAATCCGCCCGAAGTTGCTGCTGAAAAGGCCGCTGCTGCGGCCGCGCGCGCCAATCCGCGCAAGATGATCCCCAGCCTGCGTGCGCTGGCCGACGAAGACCGCGCTACCGCAAAGAAGGCGCGCGCCTCGTGGCAAATGTTCACGATTATGGCAGAGTTCATCGAGGCCACCGAGTACCTCTCCGAGATCCGCCCGGCCGTGTCGATCTACGGCAGCGCGCGCCTGCGCGAGGATTCGCCGTACTACCAGCGCACCATCGAGATCGCCCGGCTGTTTTCGGACGCCGGCTTTGCCGTGATCTCCGGCGGCGGCCCCGGCATCATGGAAGCGGCCAACAAGGGCGCGCATGCCGGCAAGTCCGCCAGCGTCGGCCTGAACATCGAACTGCCGCACGAGCAGCAGGGCAATCCGTACCAGGACATTGCCATGCGCTTTCGCCACTTCTTCACGCGCAAGGTCACCTTCGTCAAGAATTCGGACGCCTTTATCGTGATGCCGGGCGGCTTCGGCACGCTCGACGAGCTGGCCGAGGTGCTGACGCTGGTGCAGACCGGCAAGTCGCGCTCGGTGCCGGTGATCATGTTCGGCAGCCGCTTCTGGAAGGGCCTGCTGGACTGGTTCCGCTTCACGCTGCTGCCGATGGGCCTGATCGCCGAGCACGACCTGGACCTGATGAAGATCGTCGACGAACCGCACGAAGTGCTGGAAGCGGTCTACGACTACTACGAGCAGCGCGGCGGCGACAAGCCGATTCCGCCCAAGGAAGAGATGTTTTACCTGTAAGGCATGGACGCCGGGGCGCGCGGCGCCAAGCCACGTACCCGGCACCCGGCGCCCGTTGCGCAGGTGCCCCCCGGGGCACGGCAGCGGCCTGCGCACGGCAGGAATTGCTAGAATGGAACCTGTCCGTCTGCCAAGCCCGGCGCCGCCGGGTTGCAGTCCAACCGCTGCATGCCGCGGGGTTGCGCGCAAGCTGCGCCGCAGCCCCGCACAGGAGCACCTGATGACCTCCCCCTCCACCGCCCGCTCGGTCCGGCCCACGCGGTCTTCCGCCGTGGCCGGCGAGCCTGAATCGCCTGCCAGGCGGTCCGTGTCCAGCCTCGCCGCCGTGGCCGCCGCCGCGCTGGCGCTGGCTTCCGGCTGGGCCGTCGCGCAGGAAAGCAATGCGCTGACGCAGCAGGAGCTGAACCAGATCAACAACCAGCCGATCGCCCCGACGGCCAAGTCGCAACTGAACCAGCCGCGCCAGCCGAGCTTCCAGCTCAATGAACGCGATGGCACCCAGGTGCGCGAGTACCGCGACAAGGGACGGGCCACCGATATCCAGGTCAGGTCGGGTTTCGGCACTAAATACGAGATGAGCAAGCCGGAAGACAGCTCGCCCAAGATCCGCGAGCACGATGTCAACCGCGTGCCTTCGGTCAACCTGAAGTTCTGAGTTCGCTTGCCCACGGCCTGGCGTAAGCCCCAGGCCGCGCCGGCCCTCCGGCAGTGTCATGCCGCGGCGGCGGCCCGGACTTTGTCCGGAACCGGTGCCCGCCGCTTTCCGATTCGCTTCACACAACGAGTATGGCCGTATTCACCACGGTCTCGCAGGACGAGATCGCCCGCTGGCTGCTGGATTTCAACCTTGGCGAAGTGCGCGAGCTGCGCGGCATCGCCTCGGGCATCGAGAACAGCAATTTCTTCCTCACCACGGAGCACGATGGCCAGACGCGCCAGTATGTGCTGACCATTTTCGAGCGGCTCACGTTCGCGCAGCTGCCGTACTACCTGCACCTGATGGCGCACCTGGCCGAGCGCGGCATCCGCGTGCCCGCGCCGATCCCGGCACGCGACGGCGAGATCCTGCGCCCGCTCAAGGGCAAGCCCGCCACCATCGTCACGCGCCTGCCGGGCGCATCGCAACTGGCGCCCGACGCGCAGCACTGCGCTGAAGTGGGCGACATGCTGGCACGCATGCACCTGGCCGGCCAGGACTATCCGCGCCAGCAGCCCAACCTGCGCAGCCTGCCCTGGTGGCGGCAGACCGAGCCTGAGATCCTGCCCTTCCTGGATGCCGGCCAGCGCGCGCTGCTGCAGCAGGAGATCGCCCACCAGGCCGCCTTCTTCGCCAGCACGGACTACGCCGGCCTGGGCTCGGGCCCGTGCCACTGCGACCTGTTCCGCGACAACGCGCTGTTCGAGGAAGACGGCAGCGGACGCCACCGCCTGGGCGGCTTTTTCGACTTCTACTTCGCCGGCAACGACAAGTGGCTGTTCGATGTGGCAGTCACCGTCAACGACTGGTGCATCGACCTGGCCAGCGGCGAACTCGACCCCGCGCGCACGCAGGCCCTGCTGCGGGCTTATCATGCCGTGAGGCCGCTGACCGCCACCGAGGCCGCGCGCTGGCAGGACATGCTGCGCGCGGGTGCGCTGCGCTTCTGGGTATCGCGACTGTGGGACTTCTACCTGCCGCGCGAGGCCGACATGCTGCAACCGCACGACCCGACCCATTTCGAACGCATCCTGCGCCGGCGCATCGGCGCGGACCCTGCAAGCGCCCCGCTCCCCTGGATCTGATCCGTATGCAACTACTGGAAGTCCCTGCCAAGGAAGGCTACACCTGGTTCCGCCAGGGCATCTGGCTGTTCCGCAAGAACCCGCTGACCTTCCTGATGCTGCTGTTCGTCTACCTGATCGCCGCGCAGCTGGCCATCGTGGTGCCGCTGATCGGCATCATCGCGCTGCTGGTGGTCACCCCCGGCCTGTCGGTCGGCGTGATGACCGCATGCCGCGACGTGATCCAGAACAAGCGGGTGATGCCCACCGTGCTGCTGGCGGGTTTCCGCGCCAACGGCAAGGAAGCCACGCGCAACCTGCTGGTGCTGGGCGGCATCTACGCCGGGCTGGTGTTCATGCTGGGGCTGATCGCCGGCTCGGTGGTCGACATGAGCGCGCTGGTGCCGATCGTGCTGAAGGAAGAAGCGCCGACCGCCGAAGCGGTGCGCCAGCTGTACTACGCCATGCTGATCGGCGCGCTGCTGTACACGCCGATCGCGATGATGTTCTGGTTCGCGCCGCTGCTGGCAGCCTGGCACGGCGTGCCGCCGGTCAAGGCACTGTTCTTCAGCTGGACCGCGTGCTGGCGCAACCGCGGCGCCTTCCTCACCTACGCGGTGCTGTTCGCGATGCTGCTGGTGGCGATCCCGTTCTTCCTGGAGGCGGTGTTCAGCGCCTTCGGCGCGGAGACGGTGCTGTCGTTCCTGGTCACGCCATATTCGCTGCTGATGCTGGCGATCCTGTACTGCTCGTTCTATGCGACGTACCGGGGCTGCTTCAACGTGACGCCGCCGGGGGTAGATCCGACCGCGCCGGCAACTCCCGGGGCCTGAACAACGGGCGCTCGCTGCGCGATCGTGTGCTCCCTCTCCCGCTTGCGGGAGAGGGAGCACACCGCCCTCACGGCCTATTCGCAGAACGTCTTCACCATCTCGTCCGCTGCCAGGCGCAGGTCCGGCACGAATCCCATCAGCTGGTCCATCGTCATGCGCGCCATCGGCACCTGCACGGCAATCGCCGCGCAGGCGCGGCTCCGGTTGCGCATCACCGGCACCGCGACCGCGATCATGCCTTCCAGGTTTTCCTGATTGTTGACCCCCAGGCGCCGCTGCCGTGTCTCGGCCAGTTCCGCGTGCAAGGCCTCGGCATTGGTAATGGTGTGCGCCGAATGCGCGCGCAGCGGCAGGCTGGCGACCAGGCGCTGGCGCTGCGCGCTCGGCAGGAACGCCAGCAGCAGCTTGCCGCTGGCGGTGCAGTGCAGCGGCACCCGCGAGCCCGGCTGCAGGTGCATGCGCAGCGGCCATTGCGTTTCCACGCGGTCCAGGTAGACCACGTCGTCGCCGGACAGCATGGTCAGGTTGCAGGTCTCACCGATCTTGTCGACCAGCTGCTGCAGGATCGCATGGCGCGCCGCCGCCGGACCTGCCTGCATCAGCACATTGACGGCCAGCTGCCGCACGCGCGACGAGCACTCGTAGTGGCGGTTGCCGGCAGTGCGCGACACCAGCCAAGTGCTTTCAAGCTGCTTGAGGATGCGGTGGACGGTCTGCTTCGGCAGCTCGATCGCCTGCACGATGGCCGCCAGCGACAGCGGTCCGTCGGCCGCGGACAGGATCTCGAGAATGCGGAAGGCGCGCACGGCGGCGGCATTCGAATGATTGCTCATGGATCAAATTTAAAGGATTCCGGGACGCATGGCCGTCCCGAAAACTGAATTCTCGATCGCACCCCGGCTGCGCGCTCGCGAAAGCGCACAAATTGGGACGGCCTGTCTGCCCCGCTTCACTAGATTCGATCCAGGGCCGCCGACGGTGCCGCGAAGTGCACGACAAAGCGCGGCGGCCCTAACCGTCCAAACCGCGGAGTCGAATCCATGAGTGTGCAAATACTGCATCGCCGGCAGTCCAACAATTCCGATTTGCCCCTACCGACGGCATCCCTGCCCGTGCAGCCAGCGCAAGCCGCGGCTGAAGCCGTCACTGCGGTCGTGGCCCGGGCCAGGCAGGCGCAGCGCGAGTTCGCGCGTGCCGACCAGGCCACCGTCGACACGGCAGTCGCCGCTGCCGCGTGGGCCATCATGGAGCCCGCGCGCAACCGCCAGTTGGCCGAGCGTGCCGTCGCCGACACCGGGCTGGGCAATGTCGACGACAAGATCCGCAAGAACCACCGCAAGACGCTGGGCCTGCTGCGCGACCTGCATGGCCGCAGGACGGTGGGCGTGATCGCGCAGGATGCGGCAGCCGGCATCACCGAGATCGCGCGGCCCGTGGGCGTGGTGGCGGCCATTACGCCTTCGACCAATCCTGCGGCCACGCCGGCCAACAAGATCATCAACGCGCTCAAGTGCGGCAACAGCGTGATCTTGGCGCCGTCGCCGAAGGGGCAGGACACCTGCGCGCTGCTGCTGTCGTTCATCCACGCCGAGTTTGCGCGCGCCGGCCTGCCCGCCGACCTGGTCCAGATGCTGCCCGCGCCGGTCTCGAAGACCGCGACGGCGGAGCTCATGCGGCAGGCCGACCTGGTGGTCGCGACCGGCTCGCAGGCCAACGTGCGCATGGCCTACACCTGCGGCACGCCGGCCTTCGGCGTGGGCGCCGGCAATGTGGCATCGATCATCGACGCCAGCGCCACGCTGGATGACGCGGCAGCCAAGGTGGCGCGCTCCAAGACCTTCGACAATGCCACCAGTTGCTCTTCGGAGAACAGCCTGGTCGTAGTCGACGCGGTCTACACGCCCATGCTCGACGCCTTGGCGGCGGTCGGCGGCGTGCTGCTCACGGCTTCGGAGAAAGCGCGGCTGCAGGCGCTGATGTGGCGCGACGCCAAGCTCGCCGGCAGCTTCACGGGACAGAGCGCGACCCGCATTGCCGAGCTCGCCGGGCTGGAACGCGTGCGCGCGCTGCAGCCCGCGATGCTGCTGGTGGAGGAAACCGGTGTCGGCAGCGACTACCCCTTCTCCGGCGAGAAGCTCTCGCCCGTGCTGACGCTCTACCGCGCGACCGACTTCGCGGCGGCGGTCGAGCGCGTGGCGAGCCTGTACGCCTATATGGGCGCCGGGCATTCGGTCAGCCTGCATTCGTCCAACCCGCGCCATGCGCTGCAGCTTGGACAAGAGCTGCCGGTGGCGCGCGTGATCGTGAACCAGGCGCACTGCTTCGCCACCGGCGGGAATTTCGACAACGGCCTGCCGTTCTCGTTGTCGATGGGCTGCGGCACCTGGGGCGGCAACAACTTCTCGGACAACCTCGGCTGGCGCCAATACCTGAATATCACCCGCATCGCCGTGCCCATCGCCGAGCACGTGCCCGATGAAGCGGACCTGCTGGGCGACTACTTCGCGAGGGTCGGCAAATGAACGCGCGCACGGAACCCGAAGTGTTCGACACGCTTGCCGCGCTGATTGCCGTGCGCGCCGCGCAGTGGCCCGACAAGCCCTACCTGTTGTCCCCGGACAGCGGCCATGCGCTCACTTTCGGCGCGCTGGCGACGGACGCCGGCACGCTCGGCCGCAGCTATGCGGCAGCCGGCCTGGGCAGCGGCCAGACGGTGTCGGTGTACCTGCCCAACGGCGAGCAGACCGCGCGGCTCCTGCTCGGCACCATGGCCTGCGGGCTGGTGGTCAATCCGATCAACCTGCTGTGCCAGCCGGCGCAGCTGCGCTACATCCTGGCGCACTCGGATACGCGGCTGGTCTTCACCTGGCCCGACGGAGAAGCCGCCATCCGCGAGGCCCTGCGCGAGGCCGGACTGGACGTGCCGGTGCTCGTCACCGCGCCCGATGCCAACAGCCTGCCGGCACTGCCTGCCACGCATGATGCTGCGTCGCCACTGCCCCCACCGCAGCCTGACGCGCCCGCGCTGCTCATGTACACGTCCGGCACCACCGGCACGCCCAAAGGCGTGCTGCTGACGCAGCGCAACCTGGTGGCCAACGGCACCAACGTCAGCCGCGAGCACTGCCTCGGGCCGGCCGACCGGGTGCTGGCAACGCTGCCGCTGTATCACATCAACGGCCTGGTCGTGACCGCGATCGCGCCGCTGGTGCACGGCGGCTCGGTGGTGATGCCGATGCGCTTTTCCGCCAGCGCGTTCTGGCAGGACAGCGCGCGCCACGGATGCACCTGGCTGAACGTGGTGCCGACCATCATCGCCTACCTGCTGAACGATCCGCACGGCCAGGCCCCGGCCGGCGTGCGCTTCTGCCGCTCGGCCTCGGCCGCGCTGCCGCCCGAGCATCACCGCGCCTTCGAGGCGCGCTTCGGCATCGGCGTGATCGAGACCATGGGCATGACCGAGACTGCCGCACCGGCGTTCAGCAATCCGCTCGACCCGGGCCAGCGGCGCATCGGCAGCATCGGCAGGCCATCTGGCACGCGCGCACGCGTGCTCGGGCGCGACGGCAAGCCGGCTCCTGACGGACAGGTCGGCGAGATCGTGCTGCAGGGCGAGAGCGTGATGGCGGGCTACTACAAGGCGCCGGACATCACGCGCGAGGCCTTTACGCACGATGGCTGGCTGCGCACGGGCGATCTCGGCTACCGCGACGCCGATGGCTATTTCTACATCAGCGGGCGCGCCAAGGAACTGATCATCAAGGGCGGCGAGAACATCGCCCCGCGCGAGATCGACGAGGCGCTGCTGCGCCATCCGGGCGTGCTCGAAGCCGCGGCGGTAGGCGTGCCGGACCCGGCCTACGGGCAGGAGATCGTTGCCTACGTGGTCATGCGCGAGGCCGCGCGCTGCGATGACGCGGCGCTGCGCGCGCATTGCCTGCGCGAGCTGGGCCGCTACAAGACGCCGAAGGAGTTCCGCTTTATCGCCGAGCTGCCGCGCGGCCCGTCCGGCAAGGTGCAGCGGCTGAAGCTGCTCGACCACGCCTGAACCTTCCCCCTTCCACAACCCTCGCCAAGGAGCCTGCCCGACCGGAATCCACCAGACCAGGAGACACGACTCAAGACTGCAGACAGATTGCTCAAGGACGGGGCAGCGCGGCCGGCGCCGCGCCCCCGGCGCGCCGCAAGCGCATGGCTACGGACCGTGTGCCGGCCGCCGCCCCGTCAACACCACGCGCGCGCCGCGCATAGGAGGTGGTTATGAAGCAACGTATCAAGACCCGGCACATGATCCTGGGCGTCATGTGCCTGATGTATTTCATCGCCTATATCGACCGCGTCAACATTTCGGTCGCCGCCCCCCTGATCCGCGAGGAAATGGGACTGACCACATCGCAGCTGGGGCTGGTGTTCTCGGCCTTTGCCTACCCCTATGCCGCCATGCAGATTCTCGGCGGCTGGATGGCTGACAAGTTCGGGCCCAAGAAGGTGCTGATTGTCCTCTCGCTGATCTGGGGCGTGGCCACCGTGCTGACCGGCTTCGCGGGCAGCGTGCTGATGCTGGTGGTGCTGCGCTTCGTGCTGGGCATCGGCGAAGGCGGTGCGTTCCCGACCGCGACGCGCGCCTTCACCTACTGGATGCCAGTGGCGGAGCGCGGCTTCGCGCAGGGCATCACCCACAGCTTCGCGCGGCTGGGCGGTGCGATCACGCCGCCGGTCGTGCTGGTCATCGTGGCCGCCGCCGGCTGGCGCGAAGCCTTTATCGTGCTGGGCGCGGTCAGCCTCGGCTGGACCTTGCTGTACGCCTTCTTTTTCAAGGATTCGCCCGACAAGCACAGCCGCGTGACCGCGCAGGAGCTGCAGGAGATCGGCTACCGGCACGGCGACAGCCGGCAGGCCGCCAAGGCGGCCACGCCGTGGCGGCGCCTGTTCCGGCGCATGTGGCTGGTGACCTTCGTCGACTTCTGCTACGGCTGGTCGCTGTGGGTCTACCTGACGTGGCTGCCCTCGTACCTGAAGGAGGCGCGCGGCTTCGACCTGAAGCAGCTGGCGCTGTTCACCGCGCTGCCGCTGATGGCCGGCGTGGTCGGCGATACGCTCGGCGGCGTGCTGTCGGACCGCATCTACAAGCGCACCGGCAACCTGCGCCTGGCGCGCGGCGCGGTCCTGTTCGTGGGGCTGGCCGGCTCGCTGATGTTCATCGCGCCGATGACCTTCACGGCCGATGCCGTCAACGCGGTGATCCTGCTGTCGCTGTCGTTCTTCTTCCTGGAGCTGACCAACGCGGTGCTGTGGAGCCTGCCGCTGGACATCGCCGGCAAGTACGCCGGCACCGCGGGCGGCATGATGAACACCGGCTTCGGCGTGGCCGGCATGGTGTCGCCGGTGGTGTTCGGCTACCTGATCGAGCGCACCGGCAGCTATGACCTGCCGTTCATGATCTCGGGGGCGCTGCTCGGGGTTGGCGCGCTGGCCTCGCTGTTCATCAATCCGCTGCTGACGGTGGACAGCCCCGACGAAAAGGCTGGCGAGGTCCGCCACGCCCTGCCCTGAGCCGCCCGGGTCGCGGCATGGCGCGCGCAGCGAAGCCGGACTCGTTCAGTCGATCGCGTCCAGCTTCGCCACCGACAGCGCCAGCCACTTGGCGCCGTTGCGCTTGAAGTTGATATTGGCGCGTGCGTCGGTGCCCTCGCCTTCCAGCGCGGTGATCACACCTTCGCCAAACTTGTTGTGGAACACCGACTGCCCCACCCGGAAGCCGGTGCCGGCCTCGCGCTTGGCATCGGCATAGCCGTTGCCGTTGTCCATGCCGCCGGTGGGGCGCGTGCCGGTATAGGGCACGTCCTCGGGCTTGCGGAACCAGTCGCGGCCCCAGGCGCTGTCGCGCTCCTGGCGGCGCACGCCGCCGTAGCCCTGCGCCGGCGGCGTCAGCCACTTGAGCGAGGCCTCGGGCAGTTCCTCGAAGAAGCGCGAGCGCACGTGGTAGCGGGTCTGGCCGTGCAGCATGCGGCTTTGCGCGAACGACATGTAGAGCCGCTTGCGCGCACGCGTGATCGCCACGTACATCAGGCGGCGCTCTTCCTCCACGCCGTCCGGGTCCATCATGCTGTTCTCGTGCGGGAACAGGCCCTCTTCCATCCCGGTGATGAAGACCACGTCGAATTCCAGCCCCTTGGCCGCATGCACGGTCATCATCTGCACCGCGTCCTGGCCGGCCTGGGCCTGGTTGTCGCCGGCTTCCAGCGAGGCATGGGTCAGGAACGCGACCAGCGGCGTCATCACCACCGGCAGCGCTTCCGGATCCAGCACCTGCTGGGCCTGGTCGCCGTCGGCCAGTGCCGGGGCGGCGGGGCTGCGGTCAACCGGGATCACCGCGGCCAGCGCTTCCAGGCCGTAGCCTTCCTCGACCACGAAGGCCTGCGCGGCGGTCACCAGTTCCTGCAAGTTCTCGATGCGGTCCTGGCCTTCCTTCTCGCCCTGGTAGTGGGTGATCAGGCCGCTGTGGTTGATCACGTACTCGACGGTCTCGGCCAGCGTCATGCGGCGCGTGTCCTCGCGCATCTTCTCGATCAGGCGTGTAAACGCCGCCAGCTTGCTGCCGGCCGCGCCGGGCACGTAGGCCACCGCCTCGGCCAGCGCGCAGTCATACTGGCGCGCCATGTCCTGCAGCACTTCCAGCGAGCGCGCGCCGATGCCGCGCGCCGGGAAGTTGACCACGCGGCCAAAGGCTGCATCGTTGCGCGGGTTCTCCAGCAGCTGCATATAGGCCAGCGCGTGCTTGATTTCGGCGCGCTCGAAGAAGCGCAGGCCGCCATAGACGCGATACGCGATGCCGGCCGAGAACAGCGCATGCTCGATCACGCGCGACTGCGCGTTGCTGCGGTACAGGATGGCAATCTCGGCGCGGCTGGCGCCCTGCGCGATCTGGTCGCGGATCTCCTCGATGATCCAGGCGGCTTCCTGGCCGTCGGAGCCGCCCTGGAACACTCGCACCGGCTCGCCGTGGCCGGCGTCGGTGCGCAGGTTCTTGCCCAGGCGGCGCGCGTTGTGCGAGATCAGGTGGTTGGCCGAATCCAGGATATGCCCGTGCGAGCGGTAGTTCTGCTCCAGCTTGATCAGCCGGCGCACGCGGAACTCGTGCTCGAAGTCGCGCATATTGCCGACGTTGGCGCCGCGGAACGCATAGATGCTCTGGTCGTCGTCGCCCACGGCAAAGACCGCGGCCGGGTTCTGCGTGCCGTAGCCGGCCAGCAGCTTGAGCCACTGGTACTGCAGCACGTTGGTGTCCTGGAACTCGTCGACCAGCACGTGGCGGAAGCGGTGCTGGTAGTGCTGGCGGATGGCGTCGTTGTAGCGCAGCAGCTCGTAGCAGCGCAGCAGCAGCTCGGCGAAGTCGACCACGCCTTCGCGCTGGCACTGCAGGTCGTAGGCGGCGTAGAGGTCGACAAAGCGCTTGTTGAAGTCGTCGTTGGCCTCGACGTCGGCCGGGCGCAGGCCCTGCTCCTTGGCGTTGTTGATGAAGTACTGCAGGTTCTTGGCCGGGTACTTCTCATCGTCGACGTTGAGCGACTTGAGCAGCCGCTTGAGCGCCGAGAGCTGGTCCTGGCTGTCCAGGATGGCAAAGGTCTGGGGCAGCCCGGCGTCGCGGAAATGCGCGCGCAGCATGCGGTTGCACAGGCCGTGGAAGGTGCCGATCCACATGCCGCGGGTGTTGATCGGCAGCATCGACGACAGCCGCGTCTGCATTTCCTTGGCGGCCTTGTTGGTAAAGGTCACCGCCAGGATGCCCGCCGGCGAGACCCGGCCGTTCTGGATCAGCCAGGCGATGCGCGTGGTCAGCACGCGGGTCTTGCCGCTGCCCGCGCCCGCCAGGATCAGCGCCGGTTCGTCAGGCAGGGTGACGGCGGCTAGTTGTTCGGCGTTCAGGTTGGCAAGCAGGTCGGACATCGGATCAGCCTTGTGGATTGACGGCAATTATACCGGCGGGCCCTGTCCTGCAAGTCACATCCGGCGGGGCCGGATGGCCGGGAAATAGGCACCAGCCTGCCACCCCCGTATAATTTAACGTTTTACTGGCGCAATGCCGGCCGCCGACGGCCGCCGCCTCGCCAGGCGCAGGCCGAAGCACCCTGCGACGACCCCCGACGCCAATATCGACATCCCAGCATGACCGCCCAAGACCAGTCCCTCGCCAAAAGCTTCGAACCCACCGCCATCGAGGCGAAATGGGGCCCCGAGTGGGAGAAGCGCGGCATTGCCAAGCCGACCTTCGACCCTGCCCGCCCGGACTTTGCGATCCAGCTGCCGCCGCCCAATGTGACCGGCACGCTGCATATGGGCCACGCTTTCAACCAGACCATCATGGACGGCCTGGCGCGCCATGCGCGCATGAGCGGCGCCAATACGCTGTGGGTGCCGGGCACCGACCACGCCGGCATCGCCACCCAGATCGTGGTGGAGCGCCAGCTCGAGTCGCAGGGCGTGTCGCGCCATGACCTGGGCCGCGAGAAGTTCACCGAGAAGGTGTGGGCCTGGAAGGAAGAGTCGGGCTCGACCATCACCCGCCAGGTGCGGCGCATGGGCGCTTCGATCGACTGGAGCCGCGAGTACTTCACGATGTCGCCCGAGATGTCGAAGGCGGTCACCGAAGCTTTCGTGCGCCTGCACGAACAGGGCCTGATCTACCGCGGCAAGCGCCTGGTCAACTGGGACCCGGTGCTGGGCACCGCGGTGTCGGACCTGGAAGTCGACAGCGTCGAGGAAGAAGGCTCGCTGTGGCATATCCACTATCCGCTGGTCGAGGCTGATGCCAAGGGCGGCCTGACCCACCTGACCGTGGCCACCACCCGCCCCGAAACCATGCTGGGCGACGTGGCCGTGATGGTCCACCCGGAAGACGAGCGCTATGCGCATCTGATCGGCAAGTTCGTGCAGCTGCCGCTGACCGAGCGCCAGATCCCGGTGATTGCCGACGAGTACGTCGACCGCGAGTTCGGCACCGGCGTGGTCAAGGTGACCCCCGGCCATGACTTCAACGACTATGCCGTGGGCCAGCGCCACAACCTGCCGCAGCTGTCGATCCTGACGCTGGACGCGAAGATCGTTGCCGACGCCCCCGCCGCCTACGCCGGCCTGGACCGCTTCGACGCGCGCCGCGCCATCGTCGAGGACCTGGACAAGCGCGGCCTGCTGGCCGAGGTCAAGAAGCACAAGCTGATGACCCCGCGCAGCGAGCGCACCGGCAGCGCGATCGAGCCGATGCTGACCGACCAGTGGTTCGTCGCCATGAGCAAGCCGGCGCCGGAAGGCACCTTCTACCCGGGCCGCTCGATCGCCGAGGTGGCGCTGGAAGCCGTGCAGAGCGGCGAGATCAAGCTGGTGCCGGAAAACTGGATCAGCACCTACAACCAGTGGCTGGGCAATATCCAGGACTGGTGCATCTCGCGCCAGCTGTGGTGGGGCCACCAGATCCCGGCGTGGTATGACGATGCCGGCAACTGCTTTGTCGGCCGCACCGAAGAAGAAGCGCTGGCAAAGGCAAAGGCCGCCGGCAGCACCGGCAGCCTGCGCCGCGAGGAAGACGTGCTCGACACCTGGTTCTCGTCGGCGCTGGTGCCCTTCTCCTCGCTGGGCTGGCCGGGAGAAACGCCCGAGATGCATCACTTCCTGCCGTCGTCGGTGCTGGTGACCGGCTACGACATCATCTTCTTCTGGGTGGCGCGCATGGTCATGATGACCAAGCACTTCATCGGCAAGGTGCCCTTCCATACCGTCTACGTGCACGGCCTGGTGCGCGATTCGGAAGGCAAGAAGATGAGCAAGTCCGAGGGCAACACGCTGGACCCGGTGGACCTGATCGACGGCATCGACCTCGACACGCTGCTGCAGAAGCGCACCACCGGCCTGCGCCGCCCCAAGGACGCGCCCAAGATCGAGAAGAAGACGAAAAAGGAATTCCCCGAGGGCATTCCCGCATTCGGCGCCGACGCGCTGCGCTTCACCTTCGCGTCGCTGGCCACGCTGGGCCGCAACGTCAACTTCGATACCGGCCGCTGCGAGGGCTACCGCAACTTCTGCAACAAGCTGTGGAACGCGACCCGCTTCGTGCTGATGAACACCGAAGGCCATGACTGCGGCATGGGCCCGTGCAACAACGACTGCGGCCCGGACGGCTACCTGGATTTCTCGCAGGCCGACCGCTGGATCGTGTCGCTGCTGCAGCGCGTGGAAGCCGAGGTCGAGAAGGGCTTTGCCGAATACCGCTTCGACAATATCGCCAACGCCATCTACAAGTTCGTCTGGGACGAATACTGCGACTGGTACCTGGAACTGGCCAAGGTGCAGATCCAGAACGGCACCGAGGCCCAGCAGCGCGCCACGCGGCGCACGCTGCTGCGCGTGCTCGAGACCGTGCTGCGCCTGGCGCATCCGATCATCCCCTTCATCACCGAAGAGCTGTGGCAGAAGGTGGCCCCGCTGGCCGGCCGCGCCAAGGGTGACGGCTCCGAGACCATCGCGCTGCAGCCCTACCCGCTGCCTGCGGTCGCCAAGATCGACGAGCAAGCCGAGCAATGGGTTGCGCGCCTGAAGGAAGTGATCGATGCCTGCCGCAACCTGCGCGGCGAGATGAACATCTCGCCGGCCCAGCGCATCCCGCTCTATGCTGAGGGTGACAGCACCTTCCTGAAGGCGGCGAGCGCACATATCCAGGCACTGGCGAAACTTTCCGAGGTACGCGTCTTCGAAGATGAAGCTGCCCTGCAGGCTGAAGGCGCCGGCGCGCCGGTCGCCATTGCCGGGGGCAACCACCTGCTGCTGAAGATCGAGATCGATGTCGGCGCCGAGCGCGCGCGCCTGTCGAAGGAAGTCGAGCGCATCGGTGGCGAAATCGGCAAGTGCCGCGCCAAGCTCTCCAACGAGAGCTTTGTCGCCAAGGCACCGCCTGCCGTGGTGGCGCAAGAGACGCAGCGCCTGGCCGATTTCGAGCAGACGCTGGCCAAGCTGCAGGGCCAGCTGCAGCGGCTGCCGGCCTGACGGCACGGCGGCCGCATTCACGCCCCTGCCTGCCGGGGGTTCTGTCCGGCTTCGTCGGACAGAACCGGACAGACGACGCCCGCAATGGCTGGCAGGGTTATGGACTGGAATCTGAGAGGTACACCTGATATGGAAAATCGCGTCACCAAGGCTGTGTTCCCGGTTGCGGGCCTGGGCACTCGCTTCCTGCCGGCCACCAAGGCCAGCCCCAAGGAAATGCTTCCGGTGGTGGACAAGCCGCTGATCCAGTACGCCGTGGAAGAAGCCATGGCCGCCGGCATTACCGAGATGATCTTTGTCACCGGCCGCTCCAAGCGCGCCATCGAGGACCATTTCGACAAGGCCTTCGAGCTGGAAGTGGAGCTTGAGGCCAAGAACAAGCAGGCGCTGCTGGACGTGGTGCGCTCGATCAAGCCCGCCAACGTGGAATGCTTCTACGTGCGCCAGCCCGAAGCGCTGGGCCTGGGGCATGCGGTGCTGTGCGCGGCCAAGCTGGTCGGCGACACGCCGTTCGCAGTGATGCTGGCCGATGACCTGATCGACGGCAACCCGCCGGTGATGAAGCAGATGGTGGATACCTTCAACCACTACAACTGCTCGGTGCTGGGGGTCGAGGAGATCACGCCGGAGCAAAGCCGCTCCTACGGCGTGATCGACGGCCGCGAATGGGATGCGGACGTGATCAAGGTCTCCGGCATCATCGAGAAGCCGGCGCCGGAAGACGCGCCGTCCAACCTGGGCGTGGTCGGCCGCTACATCCTGACCCCGCGCATCTTCGAACACCTGCGTGACCTGAAGCCGGGCGCCGGCGGCGAGCTGCAGCTGACCGACGCGATCCAGTCGCTGCTGGGCCAGGAGCAGGTGCTGGCCTACCGCTACCAGGGCCGCCGCTATGACTGCGGCAGCAAGCTGGGCTACCTGAAGGCAACCGTTGAATTTGCCTTGAAGCACCCGGAAGTCGGGACTGAATTCAGCGCCTACCTGGAATCGCGCGAGCACCTGACCAGCATCGGCAGCTGATCGCGCCCTGCCCTGCGGACAGGAAAGGAAGTTCCTGGACGTCTGCAGCCGTGAGAGGCCGCAACCATTCCGGCAAATGCCGGGAGGGTTGCGGCCTCTCCTTATTTGCGCTCAGGCGATGTAGGACACCGTCGGCAGCGCGAACGTTTCGCGCACCAGCCCGGCCCGCTGCGTGACCTTCGCGCACGACAGCTCCAGGTGTTCCCGCAACAGCTCAGCGGCCTTGCGCGGCGCGCCTGCGGCGGCGGCCTGCAGCACGGCCATGTGCTCGGAGAGGAAGGGATCTTCCTGCGGCATCGGCGCCGACGCTCCCAGTACATGCTTGCTCAGGGTCAGGATGCAGCGCGTGCGCTGCAGGCTGCCCAGCAGCTCCTTGTTCGGGCACAGCGACAGCAGGCGCACGTGCAGGTCATGCTCCAGCTTGTCCATGGCGGTGCGCGACACCTTCGGGTAGACACGCTGCACCTTGTGCAGGTCTTCCATCATGGCAGCCAGCTCGGCCGCGTCCGCATGGACGATGGCGCCGCGCAGCGCGGCCGGCTCCACCAGTGAGCGCAGCTCGTAGAGATCGTGGATGCGCTGCGCATCCAGCGGGATGATGACCCAGCGCTGGCGCTCGTCCTTCTCCAGGATGCCCAGGCTTTCCAGGCGCAGCAGCACATCGCGCACCACGGTGCGCCCCACGTTGAAATAGCGCGCCAGCTCGACTTCGTTGACACGGTAGCGCCCGAACACCGACAGGTGGACCAGGTTGCGCTCCACCTCGTCGTAGATGACCTCCCAGCCCAGCGTCTTGCGTGCCACGTCCGGCGCGCTGTCCACGCCCAGCATGGCCGCGTCCAGCGGCACGCGCCTGGGCTCGGTGCCGGCCGGGCCGGCGACATAGCCGCGCCCGTCGAAGCGGCTGACCAGGCCTTCGGCCTCCAGCTCGCGCAAGGCCTGCCGCACCGGCGACCGGGTGGCGCGCAGAATCTCCGCGACCGGCCCTTCCAGCAGCACGGTGCCCTGCTCCAGCGTCCCGTCCAGCATCGCCTTGCGCAGCACCTGGTGGATCAACGCGTAGATCGGCGCATGGCGGCTGGCTTCCTCCGCTTCCAGGCTGGCAGCAAGGGGGGCGACGCGATTTCGGTCTCGTGTCGTCATCGATGGGCTCGGCACTTTGTCTCCAGAACGTGGCGGTCGGTCAGTGTAGCCATGGCGGCACGCCAGGGCATCTCATCGCATTCCATCATACACGGGTATCCACGGATATTGACCATTGCCGGCAATGGTCATATATTTCATCCCACCACGGCGCGTGTCGCACGCCGCAAGCACGACAACGAAGCCACAACAAGAGACAGGGCGCGCGCCGGCCGCGGCGGCGCCACGAGAAGGAGGAACCCGCGCCGATGGACTACCAGTTTGATTTCAGTTTCCTGTCCACGGGCTGGCGGGACTTGCTCGACGGCGTGTGGCTGACCTTGCGCATGTCGGTCGCCACCATCGTGTTCGGCTTCGTGCTGGGCACGGCGCTGGCCGTGGTGCGCACGCAAGGCCCCGCGTGGGCGCGCCGCTGCGTCACGGTGTATGTGGACGTGATTCGCAATACGCCGCTGGTGATCCAGGCCTTCTGGCTCTTCTTCGGGCTGGCGGCGGTGCAGGTGCGGGTGCCGGCCATGGCGGCGGCAGTGGTGGCGCTGGTCGTGAACGTGTCGGCCTATACCACCGAAATCGTGCGCGCCGGCATCGAGTCGGTGCCGCGCGGCCAGCTCGAGGCCGCTTCCTGCCTGGGGCTGTCGCGCTGGCAGATGCTGCGCCTGGTGGTGTTGCCGCAAGCGGTGGAGCGCATGTATCCGGCGCTGATCAGCCAGTTCGTGCTGATGATGCTGGCCACTTCGATCATGTCGCAGATCTCGGCCGAGGAACTCACAGCGGTGGGCTACCGCATCCAGTCGGAGACCTTCCGCGGCTTCGAGATCTACCTGGTGATCGCGCTCGTCTACCTGCTGCTGTCCTGGCTGCTGCGCCTGTCGATGGCAGGCATCGGCGCCCTGGCCTTTACGCGCCGCCGGCGCCTGCAAACCCCTCTCTGAACCGGAGCGCGCCTCATGCACGGAATTTCTTTCGATCAAGTGTTGTTCATCCTGCGCGGCGCAGGCTGGACCTTGCTGCTGGCAGGCATGGGCTTTGCCGGCGGCGCGCTGGTGGGCGTACCGCTGGCGCTGGCGCGCAGCCGCGGCGGGCGCGTGCTGCGCACGCTCACGGGCGCCTACGTGCAGCTGGTACAGGGCGTGCCGCTGCCGGTGATCATGTTCGTGGTGTATTTCGGCATCAGCGTGGGCGGCTTCGAGCTGCCGGCGCTGGTCGCCGCGGGGATCGCGATGACGGCGTATTCCAGCGCCTACCTCGGCGAGATCTGGAAGGGCTGCATCCAGGCCGTGCCGCGCACGCAGTGGGAGGCCGCCGAATGCCTGGCGCTCACGCCGCTGCAGCGGGCGGTGTACGTGATCCTGCCGCAGGCCGCCCGCATTGCCATTGCGCCCACGGTGAGCTTCCTGGTGCAGATCGTGAAGAACTCGTCGTACGCGGTGGTGATCGGCTTCTTCGACCTGACCTATTCGGCGCGGGTGGTCAACAACTCCACCTTCAAGCCCTTTCTGGTGTTCACCATCGCCGCGGCGCTGTATTTCGCCATCTGCTATCCGCTCTCATCGCTCTCGTACCGCCTGGAGCGCCGCTTCAACAAGGCACGCGCCTGAGCCTGACAGCGCCAAAACCCGACAACAAAGGAACGTCATGGAGACAAGCGTGGACGAAGTGGTCCGCTTCGACAAGGTAAGCAAGTCCTTCGGACAAGTGGAAATCCTCAAGGGCGTGAGCTTCTCGGTGCGCCGCGGCGAGGTGGTGGCCCTGATCGGCCGCAGCGGCTCGGGCAAGAGCACGGCCCTGCGCTGCATCAACGGGCTGGAGCGCGTGAGCGGCGGGGCCCTGCATGTGTGCGGCCATGCCATGCACGAAGACGCCGTTGACCTGGGCGCGCTGCGCAAGGAAGTCGGCATCGTGTTCCAGAGCTACAACCTGTTCCCGCACCTGACCGTGGCCGAGAACGTCATGCTGGCACCGCGCAAGGTCAAGGGCATGGGGCGCAAGGAAGCGGGCGAACTGGCCCGCCACGTGCTGCGGCAAGTCGGCATGGAAGAGCGCGCCGACTACTACCCGGAACAGCTCTCCGGCGGCCAGCAGCAGCGCGTCGCCATCGCGCGCTCGCTGGCCATGCAGCCGCGCCTGATGCTGTTCGACGAAGTCACTTCCGCGCTCGATCCCGAGCTTACCGGCGAGGTGCTGCGGGTCATTGAAAAACTGGCCGAAGACGGCATGACCATGGTGCTGGTCACGCACGAGATGTCGTTCGCGCGCTCGGTGGCGGACCAGATCATGTTCATGCACCAGGGCATCGTCTGGGAATGCGGCAGTGGCAGGCTGCTTGACGAACCTGCCACGCCGGAACTGCGCCAGTTCGTCAGCAACGGCCTGTAAGCGCGGCAGCGCCCGCTCAGCAAGAACCCGTTTCGATATCCAACAATACGGAGACAACCTCATGAACTATCGCCGCTATCTCTTTGCCCCACTCGCCGCCCTGCTGCTGGCCGGCACCTCCGCCGCCTCGGCCGACACGCTCGACACCATCAAGCAGCGCAAGAAGATCCTGGTGGCGGTCGATATCAGCGCGCCTCCCTACGGCATGCTGGATACACAAGCCAGGCAGAGCGGCTCCGACATCGAGACCGCGCGCCTGCTCGCCAAGGACCTGGGCGTCGACCTTGAGATCGTTCCGGTCACGGGCCCCAACCGCGTGCCCTTCCTCCTCACCCGCAAGGCGGACGTGGTGCTGGCCTCCTTTTCCGTGACGGACGCGCGCAAGAAGGTCATCGATTTCTCCGAGCCGTATGGCGTGATCCCCGTGGTGGTGGGCGGCCCGACCAAGGCCCAGGTCAAGTCCTTCGCCGACCTGTCGGGCAAGACCGTCGCGGTCACGCGCGGCACCACCAGCGACCAGGAACTGAGCCGGGGCGCCAAGGCCGTGGCAGCGGTGAATATCGTGCGCTACGAGGATGACGCGACCACCAATACCGCGGTCTCCACCGGCCAGCAGGACTACCTGGCCGCGGCCATCAGCGTGATTCCGGAGGTCAGGCGCAGCAATCCGTCGCGCGACCTGGAAATCAAGTTCGTGATGCAGACCTTTCCCTATGCGATCGGCCTGCGCAAGGGCGATACCGCCCTCAAGGACTGGCTGGACGGCTGGGTCAGGACCAACCTGAAGAACGGCAGGATCAACGACATCTACAAGCGCTATTTCGGCCTGTCGCTGCCGGCCGAGATGCTGAAATAAGGAACGAGGGAGCTCATCGCATGAACGCACCTGCCAACCCCGGCAAGGCAGCACAGCTGCACGCCGCCTTGCGCGTGATCCGGCTGCACCCGGAAGACGACGTCGTCATTGCCCGCGACCAGCTCGTGGCAGGCACCACGCTCGACGAAGAAGACGTGACTGTGCTCGGCCTGGTCCCGCCCGGCCACAAGGTGGCAACGCGCGCCATCGGCGCCGGCGAGGCGGTGCGCCGCTACGGGCAGATCATCGGCTTCGCCAGCCAGGACATCCGCCCCGGCCAGCACGTGCACACCCACAACCTGGCCATGGGCGACTTCACGCGCGACTATGCCTATGGCGCCGATGCGCGCGCGCCGGAGCCGGTGCCGGCGCCGGCCACCTTCGCGGGCATCGTGCGGGCCGATGGCCGCGTGGCCACGCGCAACTACATCGGCATCCTGACCTCGGTGAACTGCTCGGCCACGGTGGCGCGCGCCATTGCCGACCACTTCCGCCGCGACATCCATCCCGAGGCGCTGGCCGCCTATCCCAACGTCGACGGCGTGGTGGCGCTCACGCACGGCGTCGGTTGCGCGGTGGACCCGCAGGGGGAAGGGCTGGCGCTGCTGCAGCGCACGCTGGGCGGCTATGCCTGCCATCCCAACTTCGCCAGCGTGCTGGTGATCGGGCTGGGCTGCGAGACCAACCAGATTTCGGCGCTGCTTGCCACCCAGGGGCTGGCCCACGACGACCGCCTGCAGACCTTCACCATCCAGGACAGCGGCGGCACCACCAGGACCATCGCACGCGGCATTGCCATGATCCAGGAGATGCTGCCCGCCGCGAATGCCGTGCAGCGCCAGCCGGTGCCTGCCAGCCACCTGGTGGTGGGCCTGCAGTGCGGCGGCTCCGACGGCTACTCGGGCATCTCGGCGAACCCGGTGCTGGGCGCGGCGGTAGACCTGCTGGTGCGCCACGGCGGCACTGCCATCCTCTCCGAGACGCCCGAGATCTACGGCGCCGAGCACCTGCTCACGCGCCGCGCACAGACACCGGAAATCGGCCGCAAGCTGGTGGCGCGCATCCGCTGGTGGGAGGACTATTGCGCGCGCCACGGTGCCAGCATGGACAACAACCCGTCGGCAGGCAACAAGGCGGGCGGGCTGACCACCGTGCTGGAAAAATCCCTGGGCGGCATCGCCAAGGGCGGTTCGGCCAACCTGGCCGAGGTCTATGAGTACGCGCAGCCGGTGCGCGCGCGCGGCCTGGTGTTCATGGACACGCCGGGCTACGACCCCATCTCCGCGACCGGCCAGGTCGCGGGGGGTGCCAACCTGATCTGCTTCACCACGGGGCGCGGCTCGGCCTACGGCTGTGCGCCCTCGCCCTCGGTCAAGCTGGCGACCAATACCGCGCTGTGGCAACGCCAGTCCGATGACATGGACCTGAACTGCGGCGCCGTGCTGGACGGCAGCGCCACCATTGGCGGGCTCGGTGAGGAACTGTTCCGGCTGATGCTGGACACCGCCTCCGGCAAACGTTCACGCAGCGAGCTGCACGGCTACGGGCAGAACGAGTTCGTACCCTGGCAGCTGAGCGCGATCACCTGAAGCCCGCCGGCGCGCAGCCGGCGACGGGGGGGGGGG
>NZ_JBYTAH010000006.1:0-47444 GCF_058787975.1 Cupriavidus sp. FW305-26 | reverse complement strand
GCCCATCGGGCCCCCGCGCTGCGTTTTGCCCCGCCTCAGTCCAGGCGGCGGCACATGCAGTGCGTCCAGGCGCCGAAGCGGCGTTGAAATTCCCTGGACAATTCCAGTTCGGTCGGCAACTCGTCCACGGATGTCAGCGAGAAGCCATAGCGCGCAAAAAAGGCCGGATGCTCCGTCGTCAGCAGAACGGCCTTGGTGCAACCGTTAGCGCGGGCGCGCATCAACAGGGCCGCAACCAGATGGGTGGCAATTCTTCGCTCCCGAAAATCGGGAAGCACGCCAACGGTCCTGACGACAAAGGTCTGGTCGAATCTCTCCCCGCAGGCACAACCAGCTACGATTTCCCCGAATTCAGCGACATGGCACAGACATGCGGCCGGCCTCACATTTTCAACTGACAACCCACATTGCTGCAGCACTTCCGAAATAGCTTGAATATCGGCAATTCCAGCGGCTCGGATACGGACGTCCCTTGGCATCGCCTCTCCTGAATCACTTGATCAACTTCCGCCCTCCCCCACAGTGACCATCACGGCACCAGGCAAGGGCGCAGTAGTAATTTAGCGCATACATAAAAACCAGCCCAATCCGGGTAAACACATGTGCCGCGGCGCCGGCATTATGGGGAGAATAATGCAGCCCAAAACCGGCGGAAACGCAATGGGATAATCCTTGCGAGATGTCCCGCCAGGAATAATGCAGGACTTGCAATTTACGCCAATCTCGCATTGCCGCGCGCCTGGAAAATCGTGCCGATATTCATCGATGCAGAATCCCAAAGAAAAAAGCCGCGTAATTCTGATTACGCGGCTTTTTTCTTTGGGAGCGGGAGCGCTTCAGCGGCGGCGCATGTAGAACACAAACACCTTGTCCACTTCCGAGTGCGACAGCAGCTCATTGCCGGTCTGCTTGGCAAAGGCCTGGAAATCGCGCGTGGCGCCGGGATCGGTGGCCAGCACCTTGAGCACATCGCCGCTGGCCATGTCGGCCAGGGCCTTCTTGGTGCGCAGGATCGGCAGCGGGCAGTTCAGGCCGCGCGCATCCACTTCTTTCTGGAACTCCATTCGTCTCTTCCTTCGATTCTGGGGGCTGGGCGGCTGGCCGGAGGCCAGCCTCACCAACGGTATTGTAGCGAACCCCCGACCAGGCTGAAGTCGTGCGGGCGGCGCGGGTCCGGAATGTCGGCGCCGGTCTGGCGGTCGAAGAAGCGCACCGGATAGCCGCGCGCGGCCAGCCAGTCGGCAACCGCGAAGCCGGTGCCAGCCGACCAGACGCGCACGTCCTCCGGCGCCACCAGCTTGTAGTCGGCCAGTTCCTCGGACAGCGCCACGGTGCCGGTCGCCTTGACGTGGTAGGCAATGATCAGCTCGTTCTTGCGCATGAACTCGTAGACGCCGATCAGCGACACCGACTCGGTATCGAGGTTGGTCTCTTCCTTCAGTTCGCGCGCCACGCCCAGCTCGGGCGGCTCGTCGCGCTCCAGGAAGCCCGTCACCAGCGCGAACATGGTCTCCGGCCAGGCGGCATTGCGCGCCAGCAGCAGCTTGTCCTGGTACTCCACCACCGCCGCCAGCACCGGCAGCGGGTTGTTCCAGTGCACGAAGCCGCATTCCTGCTGCACGCAGGCGTGGCGTTCGCGCCCGGACAGCGGCAGCACCTCAAGCGGCGCGCCGCACTGCGGGCAGAATCGGTATTGCATTTGGGGGCTCCTGAAGGGTCTCGTCGTTATAGGTATGGGTGCCGGTCAGGCGCCGCAAGCCGCCCGCATGTCGGCGGCCAGCGCCTCGACCGTCTGCGGCTGCAGGTCCCATGAACACATGAAACGGCAGCCGCCGGCGCCGATAAAGGTATAGAAGCGCCAGCCCCTGGCGCGCAGCGCCTCGATCGCGGGCAGCGGCAGCTCGGCGAACACGGCGTTGGACTGCGTCGGGAACATGATGCGAACGCCCGGAATATCGCTGATGCGCTGCTGCAGCAGCTGCGCCATCGCATTGGCATGGCGCGCGTTGGCGAGCCATACGTCGTTCTCGAGCAAACCCAGCCACGGCGCGGAGATAAAGCGCATCTTCGACGCCAGCTGCCCGGCCTGCTTGACGCGGTAGGCAAAGTCCTCGGCCAGGCGGCGGTCGAAAAACACCACCGCTTCGCCCACCGGCAGGCCGTTCTTGGTGCCGCCGAAGCACAGCACGTCGACGCCGGCGCGCCAGGTAATCTCGGACGGATGCACGCCCAGCGACGCCACCGCATTGGCAAAGCGCGCGCCATCCATATGCACGCGCAGCTGGCGGCGCTTGGCGATGGCAGCGATCGCGCGCACCTCTTCCACGCTGTAGACGGTGCCGACTTCGGTCGACTGCGTCAGCGACACCACCTTGGGCTTGGGGTAATGGATATCGGAGCGGCGCGTGACCAGCGACTCGACCGCGTCAGGCGTGAGCTTGCCGTCAGCGCCGGGCGCGGTCAGCAGCTTGGAGCCGTTGGAGAAGAACTCCGGGCCGCCGCATTCATCGGTCTCGATATGCGCCAGCTCGTGGCAGATCACCGAGTGGTACGACTGGCACAGCGCCGACAGCGCCAGCGAGTTGGCCGCCGTGCCGTTGAACACGAAGAACACTTCGCAGTCGGTCTGGAACAGGTCGCGGATACGGTCGCAGACCTTCTGCGTCCAGGTATCGTCGCCGTAGGCCTGCTCATGGCCGCTGGCGTTGGCTTCCAGGAAATACTTGAGCGATTCCGGGCAGAAGCCGGCGTAGTTGTCAGAGGCGAAGTGCTGCATGGTGTTCAGTGTGGGGCTGAATGGAGCCTTACTTCTTGTCGGCCCACAGCTCGCCGCCGGTGGCCCAGTTCTCGCGCTTGATGTCGGTGATGATGATGTCGACGGCCGAGGCCGAGCAGCCCAGGGTCTCGCAGCTGACGCGCGTCACTTCCTCGACAAACTTGCGCTTCTGCTCGATGGTACGGCCTTCAAACATTTCGACGTGGAAAGTCGGCATGCAATGCTCCTTTGATGAATGTGGTTGAGTCGCGGCGGGAAATCGATCCCGCTCAGTCCCGGTATGAAGGATCGATTCTATCCAGTTTGCGCAGCAGCGCGGGCCACTCCATCACGCCTTCGACGGCGCCGTTGTCGTAGAGCTGCTCCGAGGTCTTGTCCGCCACGGCCGCGCCTGGCTGCACCAGCGCACCGCCCGCCTGTGCGGCAATCTGGACCTCGCAGGCCTTGATCAGCGTCGCCATCAGCACATAGGCCTCGGCCACGGTGCGGCCCACCGTCAGCGTGCCGTGGTTGCGCAACAGCATGGCGGGATGCCCACCCAGCGATGCGGTCAGCCGCGCGCCTTCGGCCGGGGTGAAGGCCAGGCCTTCGTAGTCGTGGTAGGCCATGCGGCCGTGGAAGCGCATCGCGTGCTGCGACAGCGGCAGCAGCCCGGCGGCCTGCGCCGATACGGCAATGCCGGCGGTGTTATGCAGGTGCATCACGCACATCGCGTCGGCGCGCGCCGCATGCACCGCGGCGTGCAGCGCAAAGCCGGTCACATTGACCGGATGCACGGTCGCGCCGACGACCTCGCCGCGGCCGTTGATCTTGACCAGGTCGCTGGCGCGGATCTCGTCGAAGGCAAAGCCGAAGGGGTTGATCAGGAAGTGGTCGGACTCGCCCGGCACCGTGGCGGAGATATGGGTGTAGATCAGGTCATCCCAGCCCTCGCGCGCGGCCAGGCGGTAGGCGGCGGCCAGGTCGACGCGCACACGCTGTTCTTCGGCGGAAACGGGCCGGATGGGGGCACCCGCGGCACGCGCGGGCTGCAAGGCAAAAGACATGGGGTCGCTCCTGCGCCGCCCGGTCTCGCGTGCCGGGTACGGCCCCGGCCTTCTGTGCCGCGCCACGGGGGCTGCACGCCAGGCGCGGCAGCCGCTCGCGTGGCGCGCCAGGCGGCAAAGGCAATACTTTAGCGCACCTTGCCGATCAGCTCCGGGCAGCCGCCAGCGGCCAGGCGCGGCCCATCCAGGCGAACACCAGCGCGCCGAGCAGCAGCGCCGCCGCCGCGCACGCCAGCGAGCCGGCAAAGCCGCCGGTGCGCGCCACCAGCGCGGTTGCCAGCGGCGGCCCGGCGATCTGGCCCAGGCCGTAGGACGCCGTCATCAGGCCCATCAGCCGCGCCGCTTGCGGCCCCCACAGGCGCCGCGCCTCGCGCATCGCAAACGCCACCAGCGCGGTGAACGGCAGCCCCGCCAGCAGGCTGCTGAGGGCAAAGCCGGCCACGGTCGGGAACACCACCGCGATCGCCACGCCCAGCGCCTGCATGCCGTACAGCAGCGTCAACAGCTTGCGGTTGTCGTGCGCCATGCCGACCCGCGTGACCAGGAACGCGCCCACCGTCACTCCCGCGCCGAAGATCGGCCAGAACAGGTCGGCCCAGACCGTGCCGGGCAGCGCCTCGCGCGCAATCACCGGCAGGAAGGTCGCGGTGATGATGTAGCCGAAGCCGGCCAGGCCGTAGGCAAAGGTCAGCGCCCAGGTCTGGGCATCGAGCCGCGCGGCGCCGGTGTCGGCTGCCGCCGGGGATGCCGCCGCCGTCGCCGTCATCGGCACAGCCGGCTGCGCGACGAAGATCCGCCAGACCGCCGCCACCAGCACCACCGCCAGCGCCGTGAACGCGAGCCAGCCATAGTCCGCATGCCAGCCCGCACCGACCATGCCGGATGCACCCAGCCCAGTGACCACGATGCCCAGCCCCGGCCCGCAGAAGATCAGCCCGGCGAGTTCCGGCTTGCCCAGTTCCGCCAACCGCTGCAGGCACCACCCCGCGGTGTAGACCATCACCACGGCGCTGGCCACGCCCGCGGCGGCGCGCCACAGCGACCATGCCGCCATGCCGCCCGGCAGGGCCATGCCCAGCGTCAGCAGCACCGTTGCGGCCAGGCCCCAGCGCACCATGCGCACCGCGTCGGGCCGGATGAACATGCACACTGCGGCGCCGGCGAAGTAGCCGATGTAGTTGACCGTGGCCAGCCAGCCGCCCTGATCCAGCGTGACGGTGCCGTCATGCAGCATCATCGGCAGCAGCGGCGTAAAGGCAAAGCGGCCGATGCCCATCACCACCGCCAGCGATACCAGGCCGGCCATGGCCACCGCCACCGCGCCGGCTTCGCGCCGTGCCGACGCCCGGGTGGCCACGCGCGCAGCGGCGGGGTGTTCAGGGTCGAGGCTGTGGGGGTTCGGCATGGCTGGAGGCTGGCGGGGCAGCGGTTGCATTGCGATGCCTGTATGCTACGCTGGCTTCAGCATCCCAAAAAATGAATTATCAAGATGTCATGCATCTTGATAAGAGATGAATAGCCTCAGGAGTCCCGCATGGACCTTGCCGCCCTCGAGATCTTCCGCGCCGTCGTCGAAGCCGGCGGCATCACCCGTGCGGCCGAGCGGCTGCACCGGGTGCAGTCCAATGTCACCACGCGCATCCGCCAGCTGGAGCAGTCGCTCGGGGTCGACCTGTTCGTGCGCGACGGCCGGCGCATGGTGCTGACGCCTTCCGGGCAGACCCTGTTCGACTATGCCTGCCGCATCCTCAGCATGACCGAAGAGGCACGCCAGGCGGTGCTGCCGGCGCGGCCGCACGGCCGGCTGCGCATTGCCTCGATGGAGAGCACCGCCGCCAGCCGCCTGCCCAATGTGCTGGCCGCGTACCACCAGGCCTGGCCCGCGGTGCAGCTGGAGCTGGTGACGCTGGCCACGCGCCAGGCGCTGGATGCGCTGGCGCGCTTCGAAGTCGAATGCGCCTTTGTCGCCGAGCCGCTGACCGACCCGGCACTGAGCGCCGTCCCGGTGTTCGAGGAAGAGCTGGTGGTGATCACGCGCGCCCGCCATCGCCCGGTGCGCACCGCGGCCGACCTGGAGGTGCCGACGCTGCTGGCGTTCGAGCCCGGCTGCAACTACCGCGCCCGGCTCGAGAACTGGTATGTGAGCGGCGATGCGCCGACGCCGCGCGTGCTGCAGCTGAGCTCGTACCATGCCATCGTCGCCTGCGTCGCGGCCGGCATCGGCGCGGCGATCGTGCCGCGCTCGGTGCTGGGGCTGTACCGCGACCTGCCCGCCATCCGCCAGCACAGCCTGGGCGCGGCCGGCCGCGTGCGCACGCTGCTGGCCTGGCATCCGTCCATGGCCAGCGCGGCCTTGCATGCGCTGATCGACACGCTCACCGCCCACTCACCCGGCCCCTCGGCCAGGCCGGACCTGGCGGCGGCCTGAGCGCCCGGCGCGCGGGCCCGAGGCAGCCCGCGTGCAAGATGTGCCCGGTGGCCTACACTTGAAGTGGCGCCATCACGGCACCTTGCGTGCCCCGCCCCTCTCATGAAACCTGCCACCGCGCTGCTGCGGGCCCTTCGGCCGATGTCCGGCCGGCTGCTGGCCGGCCTGGCGCTGGCGTGCGGCGCCGTTGCCCTCGCCGGCCCAGGTGCCCGTGCGGCGCCGCCCTCCGGCGCCTCGGCGCCTGCCGCCACCGTCACGACCACGGCAACCGCGCCGGTCTACGTGATTCCGCTCAAGGGTGCGGTCAGCCCCGCCAGCGCCAGCTTTATCCTGCGCAGCATGGAACGCGCGCGCGCGGGCGGCGCCCAGCTGGTGGTGCTGGAAATGGACACCCCGGGCGGGCTGGACGCGTCCATGCGCGAGATCATCCAGGCCATCCTGGCCTCGCCGATACCGGTGGCCAGCTACGTCTATCCCGGCGGCGCGCGCGCGGCCAGTGCCGGCACCTACATCCTCTACGCCAGCCACATCGCGGCAATGGCGCCGGGCACCAACCTGGGCGCGGCCACCCCGGTGCAGGTCGGCATTGGCGGGCCGCAGAAGCCAGAGGCCCTGCCCGGCGCCAAGCCCGCCTCCACCCCCGCCAGCGAGCCAGCGCGGGCCGACGCGATGGAACGCAAGCAAATGCACGATGCTTCGGCCTATATCCGCGGCCTGGCCCAGCTGCGCGGACGCAATGCCGAGTGGGCCGAACGCGCGGTGCGCGAATCGGTCAGCCTGTCGGCCGACGAGGCCCTGGCCCAGCGCGTGGTCGACCTGGTCGCCCCCGACCTGCCCGCGCTGTTGCGCCAGGTTGAAGGCCGCTCGATCACCGCTGCCGGCGGCAAGGCCGGCGTGCTGCACACCGCCAATGCGCCGGTGGTGACGCTGGAACCCGACTGGCGCAACCGCTTCCTGGCCGTGATCACCGAGCCCAGCGTGGCGCTGCTGCTGCTGATGATCGGCATCTACGGCCTGATCTTCGAATTCTCCACGCCGGGCATGGTGGTGCCCGGCATTGCCGGCGCGATCTGCCTGCTGGTGGCGCTGTTCGCGCTGCACATGCTGCCCGTGAACTACGCCGGGCTGGCGCTGGTGGCGCTCGGCATCGGCTGCATGGTGGCGGAGCTGTTCCTGCCGACCTTCGGCGCGCTGGGCGTGGGCGGCATCATCGCCTTTGCCTTTGGCGCGGTGATGCTGATCGACACCGACGTGCCGGGCTTCGGCGTGCCGCTGCCGATGGTGGCGGCGATGTCAGCGCTGTCCGCGATTTTCGTGTTCGGCATGTCGGCGATGCTGGTGCGCTCGCGCAAGCGCCCGGTGGTCAGCGGTGCCGACACCCTGGTCGGCGCCCGCGGCGAAATGCTGGACGACCTGCGCGAGGAAGGCTGGGCCACGGTGCGCGGCGAGACCTGGCGCGTGCACAGCGCCAGCTCCTTGCCGCGCGGCACGCCGGTGGTCGTCACCGCGCGCAAGGGCCTGGTGCTCGAGGTGATCGCCGCCGGCAACGCCCCGCTTGTCCCGACAACTCCACCCCAACCGACGCCAGACAAGGGAGCCTGACCATGGCCTACGGATTCAGCTTCGGCGGTTTGATCTTCCTGCTGGCACTGCTGGTGATCACCTCGTTCCGCGTGCTGCGCGAATACGAACGCGGCGTGGTGTTCATGCTCGGACGCTTCTGGCGGGTCAAGGGCCCGGGCCTGGTGCTGCTGATCCCCGCCGTGCAGCAGATGGTCAGGGTGGACCTGCGCACGGTGGTGATGGACGTGCCGCCGCAGGATGTGATTTCGCGCGACAACGTCTCGGTGAAGGTCAATGCGGTGGTGTACTTCCGCGTGGTCGATCCGGAACGCGCCATCATCCAGGTGGCGAACTTCCTGGAAGCCACCAGCCAGCTGGCGCAGACCACGCTGCGCTCGGTGCTGGGCAAGCACGAGCTGGACGAGATGCTGGCCGAGCGCGAGAAGCTCAACCTCGACATCCAGCAGGCGCTGGACGCCCAGACCGACGCCTGGGGCATCAAGGTCTCGAACGTCGAGATCAAGCATGTCGACCTCAACGAAACCATGATCCGCGCGATTGCGCGGCAGGCCGAGGCCGAACGCGAGCGGCGCGCCAAGGTGATCCATGCCGAGGGCGAACTGCAGGCTTCGGAGAAACTGCTGGAAGCGGCCCAGATGCTGGCGCGCGAGCCGCAGGCCATGCAACTGCGCTACCTGCAGACGCTGACACAGATTGCAGGGGACAAGAGTTCCACCATCGTCTTCCCGCTGCCGATCGACATTCTCAACCGGCTCGCCGGCAAGCCGCCCGGCGACGAGCGCCCATAGAAAATGGCGCCGAAGCGCCATTAGCAGTTGCCGGGTCTGAGGGGGTTGCCCCCCCTCAGCCGCTCAGACCTTGGTCGCCACCCACTCGCCGACACCAGCCAGCGCCTGCGGCAGCTTGGCCGGCTCGGTGCCGCCAGCCTGGGCCATGTCGGGACGGCCACCACCCTTGCCGCCCACCTGCTGCGCGACAAAGTTGACCAGCTCGCCGGCCTTGACCTTGCCCGTGGCATCGGCGGTGACACCAGCGATCAGGCTGACCTTGCCGTCGGACACCGCACCCAGCACGATGGCCGCACTCTTCAGCTTGTCCTTGAGCTTGTCCATGGTCTCGCGCAGGGTCTTGACGTCGGCGCCGTCCAGTTGCGCGGCCAGCACCTTCAGGCCCTTGATGTCGACCGCCTGCGCGGCCAGCTCGTCGCCCTGCGAGGCGGCCAGCTTGCTCTTCAGGCGTTCCAGCTCCTTCTCCAGCGCGCGCACCTGGTCCTGCACCTGGCCGATGCGCGGCACCAGCTCCGACGGCTGGGCCTTCAGCACGGCGGCGGCTTCGTTCAGCCTGGCGTCCAGGCCCTGCAGGTAGTGCAGCGCGTTGTCGCCGGTAATGGCTTCCACGCGGCGGATGCCGGCGGCAACGCCGCCTTCCACCACGATCTTGAACAGGCCGATGTCGCCGGTGCGGTGCACGTGGGTGCCGCCGCACAGTTCCTTTGAGGTGCCGATCGACAGCACGCGCACGTCGTCGGCGTACTTCTCGCCGAACAGTGCCATCGCGCCGCTCTTGACCGCGTCGTCGAACGGCATGATCTCGGCATGCGTGTCGTCGTTGCGCAGGATCTCGGCATTGACGATCTCTTCCACGCGGCGGATCTGCTCGTCGGTCAGCGCCGCGTTGTGCGAGAAGTCGAAGCGGGTCTTGTCCGCATCCACCAGCGAGCCCTTCTGCTGCACGTGGCTGCCCAGCACTTCACGCAGGGCCTTGTGCATCAGGTGGGTGGCCGAGTGGTTGCGCACGGTGCGCGCACGGCGCTGCGCGTCGACCTGGGCCGACACGGCATCGCCCACCTTGAGTGCGCCGCCTTCCAGCGTGCCCTGGTGGCCGAACACGTCGGCCTGGATCTTGGTGGTGTCAGTCACGGCGAAGACGGCATTGCCTGCCTTCAGCACGCCCTGGTCGCCGGCCTGGCCGCCGGACTCGGCGTAGAACGGGGTGTTGTCGAGCACCACCACGCCGGTCTGGCCCGGCTGCATGGCGTTCACGGCGGCGCCGTCCACATACAGCGCGGTGACCCTGGCTTGCGGCAGTTCCAGCTTCTCGTAGCCGTGGAACACGGTCTTGTCGCCGGTGTACTCCAGGCCGGCGGCCATCTTGAACTTGCCGGCGGCGCGCGCCTGCTCGCGCTGGCGGTTCATGGCCGCGTCGAAGGCGGCCTCGTCCACGCCGATTTCCTGCTCGCGGCACACGTCCTGCGTCAGGTCCAGCGGGAAGCCGAAGGTGTCGTGCAGCTTGAACGCCAGTTCGCCGTCCAGCGTCTTGCCGCCCTTGAGCTTCAGGTCGGCCAGTGCGGCGTCAAGGATCGACATGCCGTTCTCGATGGTCTCGAAGAAGCGCTCTTCCTCGGCCTTCAGCACTTCGGTCACGCGCGACTGGGCTTCAGCCAGTTCGGGATAAGCCTGGCCCATCTGCTCGACCAGATCGGCCACCATCTTGTGGAAGAACGGGGTCTTCTGGCCCAGCTTGTAGCCATGGCGGATGGCGCGGCGGATGATCCGGCGCAGCACGTAGCCGCGGCCTTCGTTGCCGGGGATCACGCCGTCGACGATCAGAAACGAGCACGCGCGGATATGGTCGGCGATGACCTTGAGCGAGTTCTGGTTCAGGTTGTCGATATGGGTTTCACGCGCGGCGGCCTTGATCAGCGCCTGGAACAGGTCGATCTCATAGTTGCTGTGCACGTGCTGCAGCACCGCGGCAATGCGCTCCAGGCCCATGCCGGTGTCCACGCACGGCTTGGGCAGCGGCGTCATATTGCCCTGCTCGTCGCGGTTGAACTGCATGAACACCAGGTTCCACACCTCGATGTAGCGGTCGCCGTCTTCCTCGGGCGATCCCGGCGGGCCGCCCCACACGTCCGGGCCGTGGTCGTAGAAGATTTCCGAGCACGGGCCGCACGGGCCGGTGTCGGCCATCTGCCAGAAGTTGTCCGAGGCGTAGCGCGCGCCCTTGTTGTCGCCGATGCGCACGATACGCTCGGCCGGCACGCCCACTTCCTTGGCCCAGATGTCGTAGGCCTCGTCGTCTTCCGCGTAGACCGTCACCCACAGCTTCTCGGCCGGCAGCTGGTAGGTCTTGGTCAGCAGTTCCCACGCGTACAGGATGGCATCGCGCTTGAAGTAGTCGCCAAACGAGAAGTTGCCCAGCATCTCGAAGAACGTATGGTGGCGCGCGGTGTAGCCCACGTTCTCGAGGTCATTGTGCTTGCCGCCGGCGCGCACCGAGCGCTGCGCCGAGGTGGCGCGGGTGTACGGGCGCTTGTCGGTGCCCAGGAACACGTCCTTGAACTGCACCATGCCGGAGTTGGTGAACAGCAGCGTCGGGTCGTTCGCCGGCACCAGGCTGGACGAGCGGACCACGGTATGGCCCTTCGATTCGAAGAACTGCAGGAACTTGCTGCGAATGTCTGAGACTTTCATGGGATGGCGGACGCTTGCCCTGGCGTGGCCGGGCGCGACGAATCAGTATTGGATTTGCAAACCGTTGATTATACGGGCAAGGCAGCCTGCCGGGCACGTCAGGCATGGCGCCGGGGAGCCGGCCGGCTATCGCCCAAATCCCATCGCCACAAGCGCCTTATAAAGCACCCAAAGCCGCACCGGCGATTTGCCAGTGGTACATTGCAGGCAACCCGTGCTGGCCCCTGTTTGCAGGGGCGCGCCGACCCCTCGCCGTTGCGACCGATCCCCCGCCTTACCCACTGCATTGACTACCGCCATGGGAGCTTTAAGCCATCTCCGCGTCCTCGACCTGACCCGCGTCCTTGCCGGGCCGTGGTGCGCCCAGAACCTTGCCGATTTCGGCGCCGACGTGATCAAGATCGAGCGCCCCGGCGCCGGCGACGATACCCGCACCTGGGGCCCGCCCTGGCTCAGGGACGAGGACGGCCGCGACACCGCCGAAGCCGCCTACTACCTGGCCGCCAACCGCAACAAGCGCTCCGTGACCTGCGACATCAGCACGCCGGAAGGCCAGCAGATCGTGCGCGAGCTGGCGGCGCAGAGCGACGTGGTGCTGGAGAACTACAAGGTAGGCCAGCTCAGGAAGTACGGCCTGGACTATGAGTCGCTCAGGCAGGTCAAGCCCGACCTGATCTACTGCTCGGTCACCGGCTTCGGCCAGACCGGCCCGTACGCCGCGCGCCCGGGCTATGACTTCATCATCCAGGGCATGGGCGGCTTCATGAGCCTGACCGGCGAGCGCGACGACCTGCCCGGCGGCGGCCCGCAGAAGGCCGGCGTGGCCATTTCCGACCTGATGACCGGCCAGTACGCCACCATCGCCGTGCTGGCGGCGCTGGCGCACCGCGACCGCACCGGCGAGGGCCAGTACATCGACATGGCCCTGCTGGACGTGCAGGTGGCGATGCTGGCCAACATGAACACCAACTACCTGGCCAGCGGCCAGGCGCCGCGCCGCTGGGGCAATGCGCACCCCAATATCGTCCCCTACCAGACCTTCCAGGCCGCCGATGGCTGGATCATCGTGGCGGTGGGCAACGACGGGCAGTTCCGCAAGTTCGTCACCGACGGCGGCAAGCCCGAGCTGGCCGACGACCCGCGCTTTGCCACCAACCCGCAGCGCGTGGCCAACCGCGACGTGCTGGTGCCGATCCTGGCCGAGATGGTGCGCCCGCGCACCCGCGCCCAGTGGATCCGCGACCTGGAGGCCGCCGGCGTGCCGTGCGGCCCGATCAACACCCTCGACGACGTGTTCGAGGACGACCAGGTCAAGGCGCGCGGCCTGCGCGTGGACCTGCCCCACCCCAGCGCCGGCGAGGTCAGGCTGGTGGGCAGCCCGATCAAGATGAGCGCCACGCCGCCGCAGGCACTGCGCCACCCGCCGCTGCTGGGCGAGCACACCGACACGGTGCTGGCCGAGACGCTGGGCTACGGCCCTGAGCAGATCGAAGCGCTGCGTGCAAAGGGTGTGCTGTAAGATTCTCCTCCTGCCGGCGGGCGGCCCTGGTGCCCCGCCGGTGCCTTCCCGAAGCAGTTCAGTCCCCACTGAAGCAAAGGCAAAGGAGAATCCATGCTGACCGACGCCATACTGTCCTTCCTGCATTTCCTTGCGATCTTCGTCCTGATCACCCTGATGGCCGCCGAGGCCGTGGTGCTGCGCCCGGAAATCACGCCGGCCGCGGTGCGGCGCCTGTCGCTGTACGACCTGTTCTATTTCCTGTCGGCGATGGTGGTGCTGGGCACCGGCCTGCTGCGCCTGTTCTACGGCGCCAAGGGCGCCGACTTCTACCTGCACAACCCGTGGTTCCATGCCAAGGTGGGCGTGTTCGTGCTGATCGCGCTGTGCTCGCTGCCGCCGACCTTCGCCATCGCGCGCTGGCGCAAGCAGGCGCGCCGGCTGCCGGATTACGTGCCGCCGCCGTCCGAGTTGAAGGCCGCCCGCCGCTGGGTGATGATCGAAGCCCACCTGGTGATCCTGCTGCCGCTGTGCGCGGTCATGATGGCGCGGGGCATCGGCGCCAGATAAGAATCCCAATCCCCTGAAGTCCGAAACATGCTGAAGAAACTGCTTGCCGCCGCGCTGACCGCGGCCCTGCTGCCCGCCGCCGCCGTGGCGGCCACCAATGCCTACCCGACCAAGCCGGTCCGCTTCGTGGTGCCCTACCCCGCCGGCGGCCCGCTCGACACCGTCGCGCGCGCCATCGGCGAGAAGCTGCGCGACAGCCTGGGCCAGCCGGTGGTGGTCGAGAACAAGCCCGGCGCGGGCGGCAACCTGGGCGCGGACTACGTCGCCAAGCAGCCGGCCGACGGCTACACCATCGTCATGGGCGCGGTGGCCACGCACGCCATCAACCCGACGCTGTTCAGCAAGATGCCGTACGACCCGGTCAAGGACTTCGCGCCGATCACGCTGGTGGCCGACGTCCCCAACGTGCTGGTGATGCACCCGGGCAAGGCCGCCGACCTGCATATCAACAATGTGCGCGACCTGGTCGCGTACGCGCGCAAGAATCCGGGCAAGCTGGATTACGCCTCGGGCGGCAACGGCAGCGCCGGCCACCTGTCGGGCGAGCTGTTCAAGAGCATGGCGAAGGTCAGCATGGTCCATATCCCGTACAACGGCGCCGCACCGGCGCAGCTGTCGGTGCTGTCGGGCCAGACCGACCTGATCTTCGACAACCTGGCTTCGGCCTCGGCCAATATCAAGGCGGGCAAGCTGAAGGCCTTTGCGGTCACCACCGCCAGCCGCGCCGCGGCCTTCCCGGAACTGCCGACCATCGCGGAAGCCGGCAAGGGGCTGGGCCTGGAAGGCTTCGACATCTCGACGTGGTTCGGCGTGTTCGCGCCGGCCAACACCCCGCGCGAGATCGTCGAGCGGCTTAACCATGAGATCGTGGCAATCCTGAAGACCGACGAGATGAAGGCACGCCTGGCCCGCATCGGCGCACAGCCGGCACCGACCACGCCCGAGCAGTTCGCGGCGCTGATCCAGCGCGAGCTGAAGAAATACGCGCAGATCGTGAAGGTATCCGGGGCGAAGGTGGATTGAAAACAAGGCGGCCATGGCCGCCTTTTTTGTCATTACTCCGCCTCGGCACCCTCCCCGCTCCGCTCTGCCCCGTCCTTGCGCCGGCGCGGCCATAGCCGCCCGCCCGAATCCCCGTCCAGCCGCGGCAGCAGCAACCCCACCTGCAGGATCTGCGCGCCTTCCATGCGCGTCACCGTCAGCGGCAGGCCGGCGATCGCGACACTGTCGCCTTCCACCGGCGGCGAGGTGAAGGCCCGCTGCATCGCCGCTTCCAGCGTCAGCGGCTCCTCTTCCGGGGTCAGCGCGCGCGTGCCGTACAGCGCCGCGACGTCGCGCAGCAGCGCATCACCCGACATCAGGAAATCATGCGAGGCCTGCTCCCAGGTAGGCGCGCGGCCCGGTGCCTGGAACAGCGCCGACAGCATCGGCAGGGTCGTCACCGGCGCCAGCACCGAGACGCTGTCGCCGGCGCGCAGCACGGTCTGATCCAGCGCCGCCAGCGCATCGTCGCGCGCCACCGTCAGCAGCCGGCAGCGCGGCGGCAGCTCCAGCTGGTCGGCGCGCACGTTCTCCACGGGCGCATTGGGCCCCACCTCGAACTGCATCACCTCCAGGATCGGCGCGCGCGTGCCGCGCAGGCGCGAACGCGCCAGCGGCTCGGGGTAGCCGGGGCGCCGCACGCGCGCCAGGCGCGCCGCCACCGACACCGTGGTGCCCTGGAACAGCAGGCTGGCCAGCACCACGGCAAAGGCGATGCGGAACAGCAGCCCCGATTGCGGCACCTCGCGCAGCAGCGGAAACAGCGCCAGTACGATCGGCACCGCGCCGCGCAGGCCCATCCAGGCGATAAAGCCGGTCTCGCGCGCATTGAAGCGGAACGGCAGCAGCGCCAGCCACACCGCCACCGGCCGCGCCACCAGCATCAGGAAGGCCGCCACCGCCACCGCCGGACCGGCCACCTCCCAGATCCGGTGCGGCGACACCAGCAGGCCCAGCAGCAGGAACATGGCCGACTGCGCCAGCCAGGCCATGCCGTCCATGGCGCGCATGGTGTCCGACGTCACCGCGCGCTCGCGGTTGCCGATCAGCATGCCGGTCAGGTACACCGCCAGGAAACCGCTGCCGCCGGCGCTCTGCACCAGCGCGAACACCATCGCGCCGCCCGAGCACAGCAGGATCGCCTGCAGCCCTTCGGCCACGCGGATGCGCTCCAGCACGCGGGCCAGGCAATAGCCGAGCGCCAGGCCGAGCAGCCCGCCCACGCCGAACTGCACCAGCAGCCGCGTGACCAGGCCCAGTGGCGTCAGGCCGTCAGGCGCGGTCAGCCATTCGATCAGCGTCAGGGTCAGGAAGATCGCCATCGGGTCGTTGATGCCGGACTCGATCTCGAGCACGCTCGCCACCCGCTCCTTCAGCCGGATGCCGCTGCTATTGAGCATCGAGAACACCGCGGCCGCGTCGGTCGAGCCGACGATGGCACCAAGCAGCAGCCCGAGCCGCCAGTCGATGCCCAGCAGCCACGCGGCGAACACGCCGACCAGCGCTGCCGTCACCAGCACCCCCACGGTCGCCAGCGACAGCGAAGGCTTCAGCGCCACCCGGAAGGTGGCAAAGCGCGTGCGCAGCCCGCCATCGAGCAGGATCACCGCCAGCGCCAGGTTGCCGACCAGGAAGCTGAGCCAGGTATCGGAGAAACGGATGCCGCCCGGCCCGTCCACGCCGGCCAGCATGCCCACGGCCAGGAAGACCAGCAGGAACGGCACGCCCAGGCGTGCCGAGAAAGCCCCCAGCACGATGCCCAGCGACATCACGACGGCGCCGATCAGAATGATGTGGTCAATGCTCTCCAAACCGCTCCTCGCGTTGCGTAGTGGTTCCTTGCGGAACCTTTCAAACCTTTCAGCGGCGGGTAGCGCCGCACGGCGCACGACCGCCCCGGATGATAGCGCAGCGACTGGCGCCACGGCCCGCCAACCCGCTCCCAGCTTGGCTTGGCGGCACTTTTAAACGCTCTTTCACTAGGGGATACCCTCAGCATGACCCTGTTTGCAGACATCTGAAAGGTAGCTGAAAGGTCGCCCCCTTAACTTCCACCCTGCCCGTAGGAGAGCTCCCGCAAACTGCCGCATTGATGCATCGCAACAAAGGCAGAGGAAGGGAGCCCTCCTGAGATTTCAAGCAGTCTTATCGAGGAGATTCACTTTGCGCATACGTAGCCAAAAGGACTTCGCCTCCGGCCTGATGTTCATCCTGGTCGGATTCGGCTTTTCCTGGGTCGCGCGCGGTTATTCCATGGGAACCGCCGCAAAAATGGGACCGGGATACTTCCCGTTCTGGCTCGGCATCGTGCTCGCCCTGCTGGGCGTGCTGGTGCTGTGGGGCTCGTTGTCTTCCAAGTCGGAAGAAGACAACCTGGCCCGCTGGGACATCAAGACGCTCTTGTGGATCCTCGGTTCGGTGGTGCTGTTCGGCCTGCTGCTCAAGCCGCTGGGCATGGTGCTGTCGGTGCTGGTGCTGGTGCTGGTGTCGTCGATGGCCAGCCATGAATTCAGCTGGAAGGGTGCCATCCTCAACGCCATCATCCTGGTGCTGATCAGCCTGGGCGCGTTCGTGTACGGCATCAACCTGCAGATGCCGGTGTGGCCGGCTTTCCTGGCAAGCTAAGGAGGCCGCCAACATGGAACTACTCGCCAACCTGGGTCTGGGCTTCTCCACCGCCCTGACCTTCCAGAACCTCGCGTACGCCTTCCTGGGCTGCGTGCTGGGAACCCTGATCGGCGTGCTGCCGGGCCTGGGGCCGCTGGCCACCATCGCCATGCTGCTGCCGGTGACCTACACGCTGCCCCCGGTGGCCGCGCTGATCATGCTGGCCGGTATCTACTACGGCGCCCAGTACGGCGGTTCGACCACCGCCATCCTGGTGAACCTGCCTGGTGAATCATCCTCGGTGGTGACAACCATCGACGGCTACCAGATGGCAAGGCGAGGACGAGCGGGGGTGGCGCTGGCCACAGCCGGGCTGGGCTCGTTCTTCGCCGGCTGCGTCGCCACCATGATCCTGGCCGCCTTTGCCGCGCCGCTGTCGGAACTGGCGTTCAAGTTCGGCCCCGCCGAATACTTCTCGCTGATGGTGCTGGGCCTGATCGGCGCCGTGGTGCTGGCTTCGGGTTCGCTGGTCAAGGCCATCGCCATGATCGTGCTGGGCCTGCTGCTGGGCCTGGTCGGCACCGACGTGAACTCGGGCGCCGCGCGCTTCTCGTTCGACGTGCCGGAACTGACCGATGGCCTGAACTTCGTCTCGGTGGCAATGGGTATCTTCGGCTTTGCTGAAATCATCGCCAACCTGGAGCAGAAGGAACACCGCGAAACCTTTACCGACCACATCACCAACCTGTTCCCGACCAAGGAAGACTTCAAGCGCATGATCCCGGCGGTGTTGCGTGGCACGCTGCTGGGCTCGGCACTGGGCATCCTGCCGGGCGGCGGTGCATCGCTGGCTTCGTTTGCTGCCTACTCGCTGGAGAAGAAGACTTCCAGGTATCCGCAGGAATTCGGCAAGGGTGCGATCGAAGGCGTGGCGGGTCCGGAATCGGCCAACAATGCGGCTTCGCAGACCTCCTTCATCCCGCTGCTGACGCTGGGCATTCCGCCCAACGCGGTGATGGCGCTGATGGTGGGTGCGATGACCATCCACAACATCCAGCCCGGCCCGCAGGTGATGACCAGCAACCCGGCGCTGTTCTGGGGCCTGATCGCCTCGATGTGGATCGGCAACCTGATGCTGATCGTGCTGAACCTGCCGCTGATCGGCATCTGGGTGAAGCTGCTGAAGGTGCCTTACCGCTACCTGTACCCGGCCATCCTGACGTTCTGCTGCATCGGCGTGTACTCGGTCCAGAACACCACCTTCGACGTGTTCCAGACCGCGGCCTTCGGCGTGGTGGGCTACCTGTTCATCAAGCTCAAGTGCGAACCCGCGCCGCTGCTGCTCGGCTTCGTGCTGGGGCCGATGATGGAAGAGAACTTCCGCCGCTCGCTGCTGCTGTCGCGTGGTGACTTCAGCGTGTTCGTGACGCGCCCGCTGTCACTGGGCCTGCTGATCGCCGCTGCCGTGCTGGTGCTGATCGTGGCGATGCCGTCGATCAAGGCCAAGCGCGAGGAAGCGTTCCAGGAAGAATAAGCAGGGAATATCGCCGGCCCCGGGGCCGGCGGCACAACACACTAAGGGCACCGCAAGGTGCCCTTTTTTTTTGCGCTTGCCGGCTACGTTCTGGCTCCGCCCCACCGCCGCCCGACCCCCGACGACCTATATTGGTAGGACTCGGACAACGGTCGCGCTGCGCGCATCGGAGGTTGAAATCATGACCATGTCTACCACGCTGGCGAGATGCCTGAGCAAGAAGCAAAGCCAGTTCGACACCGTCCGGCACCCCTACAGCCTCAGCAGCATGGCCACTGCGCAGGCCGCACACATTCCCGGAGACCGACTGGCCAAGACCGTCCTGCTGGAAGACAGCAGCGGCTACGTCGCTGCCGTGATTCCTTCGACTCACCACCTGAAACTGTCGGAGATCTGCGAGCAGACCGGCCGCAAGCTGTCGCTGGCGCATGAGGATGGCGTGCGCGAAGTGTTCCGCGACTGCGACCACGGCGCGCTCCCGCCGGTCGGCATGGCGTACGGCACGCAGACCTGGCTCGACGACAGCCTGCTGACGCATCCCGACGTCTACTTCGAGGCGGGCGACCACCAGGAACTGGTGCACATGAGCACCGGGCAGTTCCTCGACCTGATGGCCGATGCGCGGCGCGGGCATTTTGCGCACAGGATCATGTAGGCGGGGGCATGCCCTGGCAGGCCACGCGGCCGGCGCTTGCCGGCCGCTTGTCATTGTGTCGGCGACGCGTCCACTGCGCCGCTCACACCCGGGTTGAGAAAGCCCCGTCAGGGAGGACGGCCCTGACGGGGCCACGCGACCGTTCAGGCAACGTCGAACCGGTCGAGGTTCATCACCTTGGCCCAGGCGGCGACGAAGTCACGGACAAACTTCTCCTGTCCGTCCTCGCTTGCGTAGACCTCGCAAAGGGCCCGGAGCTGGGAATTCGAACCAAACACCAGGTCGACGCGGGTGCCGGTCCACTTCTTCGCACCGGTCTTGGCGTCACGCCCCTCGAACACGTCCCGGGCCTCCGAGAGCGGCTTCCATTCCGTACGCATGTCGAGCAGGTTGCGGAAGAAATCGTTGCTCAGCGTTTCCGGACGGTCGGTGAAGACGCCGTGCGCATCCTGCCCGGTATGCACGTTCAGGACGCGCAGTCCGCCAATGAGCACCGTCATCTCGGGAGCAGTCAGGGTCAGCAATTGCGCCTTGTCGATCAGCAGGTCCTCCGCCCGGATGTTGTACTTCCCCTTCAGGAAGTTGCGGAAGCCATCTGCAATCGGCTCGAGCGCCCCGACGGATTGCACGTCGGTCTGTTCCTGCGAGGCGTCCATGCGGCCCGGCGTAAACGGCACGGTCACCCGATGGCCGGCCTTCTGCGCCGCCTGCTCGATCCCCGCGCCACCGGCCAGCACGATCAGGTCGGCAAGCGAGATCTTCTTGCCGCCGGACTGTGCGCCGTTGAACTCGGCCTGGATCCCTTCGAGCACCTTCAGCACCTTCGCCAGTTGCTCGGGCTCATTGGCTGCCCAGTCCTTCTGCGGGGCCAGGCGGATACGCGCGCCATTGGCGCCGCCGCGCTTGTCCGAGCCGCGGAAGGTGGATGCCGAGGCCCAGGCGGTCTGCACCAGTTGCGAGACCGGCAGCCCTGACGCCAGGATCTTCTGCTTGAGCGCGGCGACGTCCTGCTCGTTGACCAGCGGATGATCGACCGCCGGGATCGGATCCTGCCAGAGCAGCTCTTCGGCCGGCACTTCCGGTCCGAGGTAGCGGGCGCGTGGGCCCATGTCACGGTGGATCAGCTTGAACCAGGCGCGGGCAAAGGCATCGGCGAGCTGGTCAGGATGCTCCAGGAAGCGCCGCGAGATCTTCTCGTAGGCCGGGTCGAAACGCAGCGACAGATCCGTGGTCAGCATCGTCGGCCGCAGCTTCTTCGCAGGATCGTAAGCGTGCGGGATGGTTTCCGCGGCATCCTTGGCAACCCACTGGTTGGCACCGGCGGGGCTCTTGGTCAGCTCCCATTCGTGGCCAAACAGGTTCTCCAGATAGCTATTGCCCCACTTCGTCGGCGTATTGCTCCAGGTCACCTCCAGGCCGCTGGTGATGGTGTCGGCGCCCTTGCCGGTGCCAAAGGTGCTCGCCCATCCCAGGCCCTGGCGTTCGAGATCGGCGCCCTCGGGCTCGGGCCCGATGTTGTCCGCGGGACCGGCACCGTGGGTCTTGCCGAAGGCATGCCCGCCGGCGATCAGCGCGACGGTCTCCTCGTCGTCCATGGCCATGCGCCCGAACGATTCGCGGATGTCGTGGGCCGCGGCAAGCGGGTCCGGATTGCCGTCGGGGCCTTCCGGGTTCACGTAGATCAGGCCCATCTGCACGGCGGCCAGCGGGTTCTCCAGGTTGCGTCCGGAGTCGGTGCGGCTGGTCTCGGTGCCATGCAACGCCTCGTCGGCCACGACCACGCCTTCATCCTTGCCGGCAGCACCCTTGCCATAACGCAGGTCACCGCCCAGCCAGGTCTTTTCCTTGCCCCAGGAAACATCCGCATCCGGTTCCCAGGTGTCTTCCCGGCCACCGCCGAAGCCGAACGTCTTGAAGCCCATGGTCTCGAGCGCGACGTTGCCGGCCAGGATCATCAGGTCGGCCCAGGAGATCTTCTGGCCGTACTTCTGCTTGATCGGCCATAGCAGTCGGCGCGCCTTGTCCAGGCTGGCGTTGTCCGGCCAGCTGTTGAGCGGTGCGAAACGCTGCTGGCCGCGCCCTGCACCACCGCGGCCATCGCCAATGCGGTATGTGCCCGCGCTGTGCCAGGCCATGCGGATAAACAGCGGGCCGTAGTGGCCGAAGTCCGCCGGCCACCAGTCCTGCGAGTCAGTCATCAGCGCGGCCAGGTCCTTCTTCACTGCTGCGAAGTCGAGACTCTTGAAGGCCTTGGCATAGTTGAAGTCGCCGCCCAACGGGTTGGACTTGCTGGAATGCTGGCTCAGCAGGTCCAGACGCAGTTGATTCGGCCACCAGTCACGATTCGTCGTGCCGCCGCCGGCGGCATGGCTGAACGGACACTTTGTTTCGTTAGACATACGTTTCTCCATGTAGGGACGTACTGAACACGCCTGCAGCGATGGCGTCAAAGGTCGGGCAATCAGCGGACGCGCGAGGGCGTGCGCCAACGCAGGAGTCGTGGCGCCCATGGCGAGTCGGGCCGCGTCAGCGCCCGTCCGCAACCGAAATATATGCAATAGGGATCTTCAGGAGAACGTGTTTCTGACTATCCGCGCGATAGGACTTGGTTATGGCACGGCGACAGCTAGGCGCCGAACAGCTCGCTGCAGGCGGCCCGTACTGCCGCGGTCACCTTCCCGCGCCCGTGGTCGCGCCGTTCCAGCATGCCGATGTGACGCATCACCGGCTCGCCGTTGACCAGCAGCGGCAGGATGCGCAGCGCCTCGTCGTCGCGCCAGCGCGCGCGGCGCAGCAGCGGCACCACGGTCACGCCGACCTCCTGCCGCACCAGTTCCACCAGCGCCTCGATCGCGTTCAGCTCGAGGAATTCGTTGACCTTCAGGTGCGCGCGGCGCAGCGCGCGCTCGACCAGCACGCCGGTGCGCTGGCTGCGGTCGAAGCGCAGGTAGGGATTGGTGGCGAGCGCCTCGCGTGCGTCGCGGCCCGGGCTGCCGCGTGCCGCGATCGCCACCAGCGGCTCCTGGTACAGCGGCGTCCAGCGCAGCGTGCCGGGCACGCGTGCGGCGCCCTCGACCAGGATGGCGGCATCCAGCTCGCCGGCCTCGACCTGCGCCGCCAGCTCGATCGACTTGGCGCCGACCAGGCGCACGTCGAGCGCAGGATAAGTGCGCTTCATATGCGCCACCGCATGTGACAGCCCGCCCATCACCGACACCACCGCACCCACCGCCACCGCACCCGCCATGGCTTCGTCCGAGGCCAGCGGCAGGCGCATCTCTTCATACAGCGCCAGCATGCGCCGCGCCTGCGGCAGCAGCGCGCGGCCGTCGGCATTGAGCACGGCCACGCGGCCGTTGCGGTCGAACAGCTCGCGGCGCAATTCGGTCTCCAGCGCGCGCATCTGCAGGCTGACGGCGGCCTGGGTCAGCGCCACCTGGCCGGCAGCGGCGGCAAAGGAGCCGTGCTCGGCCACGGCAACGAAGGTACGGAGGAAGCGGACAGTGCTCATCGGTGCACACAAGGGAAGAGTCAGGCAAATGCCGGCAAGGGCTGATCCTCAAGATTTCCTTGTGACATTGGAAAGAAATATTAGCTTTCTTTGTGACCGGCAGCACGGAATAATGAAGGCCGGCTCATGAATCGGGGCCAATCGCCTGACACCGGAGACAAGAATGAAATCCTGGCTGCGCCGCTTCGGCATCGGCCTTGGCTGCGGGCTTTGCCTGGCCGCCACGCCCGCACTGGCCGATACCTATCCCAGCAAGCCGATCCGCCTGATCGTGCCCTTCCCGGCCAGCGGCGCGACCGACCTGCTGGCACGCGCCATCGCGCAGAAGGTGGGCGCCAACCTGGGCCAGCAGATCGTGGTCGACAACCGCCCCGGCGCCGGCGGCGCGATCGGCTCGGACATGGCCGCCAAGGCCGCTCCCGATGGCTATACGCTGCTGATCGCCACCACCAGCACGCACTCGATCGGGCCGTATATCAACACCCGCCTGCCATACAACACCGAGACCGACTTCACCCCGGTCAGCCAGGTGGCGATCGCCACCAACCTGCTGGTGGTGCCGAACAGCCTGCCGGCGAAAAACGTGCGCGAGCTGATCGACTACGCCAAGAAGCATCCCGGCGAGCTGAACTACGCCTCCAGCGGCAACGGCACCGTGGTGCACCTGACCGCCGAGGCCTTCAAGGCGCAGGCGGGCGTGTTCATCACCCACATCCCCTACCGCGGCACCGCGCTGGCCGTGCCGGACCTGATCTCGGGCAAGGTGCAGGTGCTGTTCGACAGCATCGTGTCGGGCCTGCCGCATGTGAAGGACGGCAAGCTCAAGGCACTGGCGGTGACCAGCGCCAAGCGCTCGCCGCTGGCACCGGAAATCCCCACCGCGAGTGAGTCGGGCCTGCCCGGCTTCGAGTCCGACACCTGGTTCGGCATCTATGGCCCCAAGGGCCTGCCGGCGGATATCGTCAACCGCCTGAATGCCGAGTTCAACAAGGCCATCCAGTCGCCCGAGGTCAAGGAACGCCTGGGCAAGCTGGGCGCCGAGCCGGTCGGCGGCACGCCGGCACAGTTCGCCGCGATGGTGAAGAAGGACAGCGCGCGCTGGGGCAAGCTGATCAAGGATCGCAAGATCACGGCAGAATAAGGGCCGCAGAATTTGCGCTACGGGCGCACCGAGCACAAGGACACAGACAAGCATGCAGAACTTCAACTGGACCAACCCCTACCCCTCCGTGCGCATCCCGCTGTTTGCGCGCAACGTGGTTTCCACCTCGCACCCGCTGGCTGCGCAAGCCGGACTGCGCATGCTGCTCAAGGGCGGCAATGCGGTCGATGCCGCCATCGCCGCGGCCGCCGCGATCACCATCGTCGAGCCGGTGTCGTGCGGCCTGGGCAGCGATGCCTTTGCCATCCTGTGGGACGGCAAGGAACTGCACGGCCTGAACTCGTCGGGCGTGGCCCCGGCGGCGTGGAGCCCGGAATACTTCAAGAACAAGTACGGCACCGATGCCAACGGCCTGGCCAACCGCCCGATCCGCGGCTGGGACTCGGTCACCGTGCCCGGCGTGGTCGCCGGCTGGGCCGCGCTGCATGAGCGCTTCGGCAAGCTGCCGTTCGCCGACCTGATGGAGCCGGCGATCGAGATCGCCGAGCGCGGCTATGCCGTGCCGCCGGTGGTGGCACACAAGTGGGCCGCCGCGGTGCCTGAACTGAAGGACCAGCCCGGCTATGCCGAGACCTTCATGCCCAATGGCCGCGCACCCGCGGTGGGCGAGAAGTTCACCATGAAGGCTGCCGCCGAAACCCTGCGCAAGATCGGCGCGACCCGTGGCCGCGCTTACTATGAAGGCGAGATCGCCGAGCAGATTGCCGCCTTCAGCCAGCAGTGCGGCGGCGCCATGACGCTCGATGACCTGCGCAACTACCGCCCCGACTGGGTCAAGCCGATCAGCAAGTCCTACCGCGGCTACGAGCTGCACGAGATCCCGCCCAACGGCCAGGGCATCGCCGCGCTGATCGCGCTGGGCATCCTGGACCAGTTCGACATGGCTTCGATCCCGGTGGACTCGGTCGATTCTCAGCACCTGCAGATCGAGGCAATGAAGCTGGCCTTTGCCGACCTCTACCGCTACGTGGCCGACCCGCGCAGCATGGAAGTCACGCCCGAGCAGATGCTTGACGATGGCTACCTGAAGTCGCGCGCGAAGCTGATCGACATGCAGCGCGCCACGCATTTCGACTTCGGCATGCCCAAGGTGGGCGGCACCATCTACCTGACCGCCGCCGACGAGAACGGCATGATGATCTCGTTCATCCAGTCCAACTACATGGGCTTCGGCTCGGGCGTGGTGGTGCCGGGCACCGGCATCAGCCTGCAGAACCGCGGCGTGGGCTTCTCGATGGACCCGAAGTCGGCCAACGTGGTCGCGGGCGGCAAGCGTCCGTTCCACACCATCATCCCGGCCTTCCTGACCAGGGACGGCCAGCCGGTGATGAGCTTCGGCGTGATGGGCGGCGACATGCAGCCCCAGGGCCACCTGCAGACCGTGGTGCGCATGCTGGATTACAAGCAGCAGCCGCAGGCCGCCTGCTGCGCGCCGCGCTGGAAGGTCAACCGCGACTTCACGCTGGATGTGGAAAGCACCATGGACCCGGCCACGGTCGCGGGCCTGAAGGCGCGCGGCCACCAGCTCAAGTCGGTGGACGATCCGTACATGGACTTCGGCTCGGGCCAGTTCATCTGGCGCCTGTCGGAGGACGCCGAGCACGGCTATGTCGCGGCCAGCGACAGCCGGCGCGATGGCCAGGCAGTGGGGTTCTGAGCCGGCTGACTCAGTGCCTTCGCCAGCGATACGCCCGGGTCCACCCGGGCGTTTTTCATGGCACGGCACAACTGTCCGCAACTGGCCCGCCGGCGATCGGCCCAACTGTGCATGGCGTGTCCGCCCCCGCTCCGTACACTGGTGATCAACCAGCCTCCGGAGCCCCCCGCGCCATGACCACCTACGCCTTCCGCCTGCTCAACGTCTTTGCCGAAGCCACCTTCGGTGGCAATCCGCTATGCGTGTTCGAGGATGCGCGCGGTATGGACGAGGCCACCATGCAGGCACTGGCGCTGCAGTTCAACCTGTCGGAAACCACCTTTATCCTGCCGTCGGAACGTGCCAGCGCGCGGGTGCGCATCTTCACGCCGGGCTATGAAATGCGCTTCGCCGGCCATCCGACGCTGGGCACCGCGCACGCTGTGCGCGACCTGGCCGGAACCGGCGACGCGCTGACGCTGGAGTTCGCGGCGGGCGTGGTGCCGGTGACCGCGCAGGGCGATGTCTGGACCTTCACCGCCCCCCACAGCGGCAAGCCGAAGACCGCGCCGGCGGGCCTGTCCGATGCCGACATCGCCAGCCTGCTCGGCCTGCGGGAACACGACCTGCTGGTGTCGCCGATGTGGGTCGACACCGGCGCCGACCAGCTGCTGGTGGCAGTGCGCGGCACCGATGCCGTGCGCCGCGCCAACCCCGACAGCGCGCGCCTGCAGATCTGGCCGCAGAGCAGCCTGGGCCGCAAGACCGTCTACGTCTTTGCTTTCGACCCGGAGCAGCCCGGCCGCGTGCTGTCGCGCTACTTCTTCACCAAGCAAGGCGGCGGCGTGGCCGAGGACCCGGGCACGGGTTCGGCCTGCGCCAACCTCGGCGGCTGGCTGCTGGCCACCGGCCACGCGCTGCCGGCCGAGTATGCGATCGACCAGGGCGAGGCCGTTGGCCGCCCCTGCCGGCTGCGCCTGAAGGCCGATGCCGAAGGCGCCATCCGCGTGGGCGGCCGCGTGCTGGAGATCGGCCGGGGTACCGTGACCGTGTAACGGCATCTGCGCTACATTGACGGTTTCGCCTCCCGCCGACCCACGCCCCGCCTGCCATGACCTCGCACGCCATCACCACGCTGGCCGAACTGGAAGCGCTCTACGCGCAACCGGCGGCCCCGTCGCTGTCCAAGGAAGTCGACTACCTGCACCCGCACTACCGCGCCTTTATCGAGGCGGCGCCCTTCTGCCTGCTGTCGACGGTGGGCGAGGACCGGGCTGAATGCTCGCCGCGCGGCGATGCGCCGGGCTTTGTGCAGGTGCTGGACGAACACACGCTGCTGCTGCCCGACCGGCGCGGCAACAACCGCATCGACAGCCTGCGCAATATCGTTGCCGATCCGCGCGTGGGGCTGCTGTTCGTGATCCCCGGCATCAACGAGACCATCCGCGTCAACGGCACCGCGCAGATCAGCGTCGACCCGGCGCTGGTCGCGCGCTGCTTGGCCGACGGCAAGGCCCCGACCACGGTGCTGGTGGTCACGGTGCAGTCAGTGTTCTTCCAGTGCGCCCGCGCGCTGATCCGCTCGCGGCTGTGGGCAGCGGATGCGCAGGTGGCGCGCCAGTCGCTGCCCAGCAACGGCGAGATCCTGGCCACGCTGAGCGACAACGCCATCGACGGCGCCGCCTACGACCGTGACCTGCCCGAGCGGCAGCGCACCACGCTCTACTAACCTAGCCGCGCGGCAGCCACTCCGGCGCGTGCGTGCCGAGCGGCTCGGACGGCAAGGTCCAGCGCGCCGGCGTTTCCGACAGATGCGCCGCATGACGCACCACCGTCAGCATGCCGAAGCCCGACGGCACGGCCTCAAGCAGGTCGGAAACGTCGTCGATCTTCTGCTCGGGCGCCTTGAGCCCGTCCGGCACGCGCCCCAGGCCGCGCAGCCACTGCCCCACCTGCGCCAGCGACACCCGCACATGCCAGCTGCCGCCCTCCACCGCGCGCCGGTGCAGCGCGGCCATCGCGCCGAAGGCCAGCAGGTAGCCCGCGGCGTGGTCCAGCACCTGCGCCGGCAACGGGCGCGGCATGTCGCCGCCGGCCGCCTGCGCTTCGGCATCATTGAAGCCGGTGGCGGTCTGCACCAGCGAATCGAAGCCGCGCTTGTGCGACCACGGCCCCACATGGCCATAGGCGCTCAGCGACACATAGACGATGCCCGGACGTGCGCGCGCCGCGGCCTCCGGCCCCACGCCCAGCTCGGCCAGGCCGCCGGGCCGGTAGCCCTGCACCATCACGTCGGCACCGTGCAGCAGCTTGTGCAGGGTGCGCTTGTCATCGGGATCGCGCAGGTCCAGCTGGCAGCTGCGCTTGCCGCGGCCGGTGTCGATCACCAGCGGCGGGATCGACGGCAGGTGCGAGGCAGTGACCAGCAGCACGTCGGCGCCATGCGCGGCCAGCGTGCGGCCCGCCACCGGGCCGGCGATGATGCGGGTGAAATCGAGCACGCGCACGCCCGACAGCGGCTGCGCATCCGCGGATGCGGGCGCCGGCAGTGGTTGCGGCGGGGCGTCGCCGATGCGCTCCAGCGTCACCGGCGGCAGGCCGCGCAAGGCGGCCGCCTGCGGATGGCGGTCCCATTCCTCGAAGCTGCGCAATGCCGCAACCACCAGGCCCGCGTCGGACGCCGCGGTCTCGAAGGCTTCGGCGTCCCGCTTTTCCAGCGCGGCCTGCACGGCCGCCTTGTCATTGGCGCAGCCGAGCAAGCGCACCACGCCGTCGCGGTGGTGCGGGAAATTGGTATGCAGGCGCACCCAGCGGCCGTCGCCGCAGCGGTAGATGCCGGCCAGCTTGTCCCACAGTTCGGGCGCGGGGCCACCATCGACGCGCAGGTAGCGTTCGCTGCGGAATTCGGTGATGGCGTGGCGCATGTCGACGCTGACGTCCTGCCAGCGGCCGGTGCGGCTGTGCCACAGTGCGGCGGCTGCCAGCGCCGCGGCGCCAAGGCTGGCCTGGGCGGCGGTGCCCACGGCAAAGCTCGACGGCAGCACCGGCTCGGCGCCGTCCAGCTTCAGGTGCGCCAGCGCCTCGGCGGGCAGGCCGGCATCACGCCACAGCGCGGCAACGACTTCAGAGGGCTCAAGCGGCACTGGCGCCGCATCGGGTTGGGCGTTCATGGGCATTCCTGCAGCGATGGACCAAAGCCGGCCACCACGGGCCGGCACGCTCCCATGCTACTCCGACACATCACTTTCGTCGCAGCCAGGCGCATCCGCGCGGACGCAAATCCGGGATAAGGGCGGAAATCCGCGGCGGCTCGCGGCGTGCGGCGGCTCCGGCACGGTAAAATCCCGTTATTGGCATTCCGCCACGCAATCTGACGACCCGGCCCCAAGCACCCAGACGCACCAGGCCGGCCAACCGGCGCCATCATGAGCCACGACAACAAGCCTACCGACAGCACCCCCGCCGCCTCCAACTTCCTGCGCAGCATCATCGACCAGGATCTCGCCGCCAGCACCTATGCCGGCCGCCAGGACAAGGCCGGCGAACCGCTGCCGACCGTCATCACCCGCTTCCCGCCGGAGCCCAACGGCTACCTGCATATCGGCCACGCCAAGAGCATCTGCCTGAACTTCGGGCTGGCGCGCGACTATGGCGGCCGCTGCCACCTGCGCTTTGACGACACCAACCCGGTCAAGGAAGACACTGAATACGTCGATTCGATCATCGACGCGGTGCACTGGCTGGGCTTTTCCTGGGACAGCGAGGGCAAGGACGGCACCAGACAGCCGCACCTGTACTACGCCAGCGACTACTTCGACCAGCTCTACGCCTTTGCCGAGACCCTGATCGAGCGCGGCGCCGCCTACATCGACAGCCAGACCGCCGAGCAGATCGCCGCCAGCCGCGGCAATTTCTCCGAGCCGGGCAAGCCCTCGCCCTACCGCGAGCGCAGCGTCGAAGAGAACCTGCAGCTGTTCCGCGACATGCGCGCCGGCAAGTACGCCGACGGCGAGCACGTGCTGCGCGCGAAGATCGACATGACCGCGCCCAATATCGTGATGCGCGACCCGGTGCTCTACCGCATCCGCCATGCGCATCACCACCGCACGGGCGACAAGTGGTGCATCTACCCGATGTACGACTTCACCCACTGCATCTCGGACGCGCTCGAGAACATCACGCATTCGCTGTGCACGCTGGAGTTCGAGAACAACCGCCCGCTGTACGACTGGGTGCTTGAGCACCTGCGCGACAGCGGCGTGTTTCGCGACCCGCTGCCGCACCAGTATGAGTTCGCGCGGCTGAACCTGACCTACGCCATCACCAGCAAGCGCAAGCTCAAGCAGCTGGTCGACGAGCAGCGCGTGGACGGCTGGGACGATCCGCGCATGCCCACGCTGGTGGGCGTGCGCCGGCGCGGCTACACCCCGGAATCGATCCAGCTGTTCTGCGACCGCGTGGGCGTGGCCAAGGCCGACAGCTGGATCGACATGAGCACCCTCGAAGGCGCGGTGCGCGACGACCTGGACGGCCGTGCCGCGCGCGGCGTGGCCGTGCTGGAGCCGCTCAAGCTGATCATCGACAACTACCCCGAGGGCCAGAGCGAGGAATGCTCGGCACCGGTCCACCCGAAGAAGCCGGAACTCGGCAAGCGCGTCTTTCCGCTGTCGCGCGAGCTGTGGATCGAGCGCGAGGACTTCAACGAGACTCCGCCTAAGGGCTACTTCCGCCTGTTCCCGGGCAACAAGGTGCGGCTGAAATACGGCTACGTGATCGAGTGCACCGGCGTGGACAAGGATGCCGATGGCAACGTGATCGCCGTGCACGCCAGCTACCTGCCCGAAACCAAGAGCGGCACGCCGGGCGCCGACAGCGTCAAGGTGAAGGGCGTGATCCACTGGGTCAGCGCGGCGCACGCGTACGAGGCCGAAGTGCGCCTGTACGACCGCCTGTTCAACGACCCCAACCCGGATGCCGGCGGCAAGAACTTCCTGGATGCGCTCAACCCGGATTCCAAGCAGGTGATCACCGCCTACCTGGAGCCGGGCCTGCGCGAAGCGCAGCCCGAAGACCGCTTCCAGTTCGAGCGCCATGGCTACTTCGTCGCCGACCGCAGCGATTCGCGGCCGGGCAAGCCGGTCTTCAACCGCATCGTCGGTCTGAAAGACAGCTGGGGCAAGTGATGGCCAAACCTGGCAAGGCAGCCGTGCAAACCATCACCTTCCCGCTCGAGGGCGAGTTCATCGCGCTCAATGACCTACTCAAGCTGGCGGGCGTGTGCGACAGCGGCGGCGCCGGCAAGGCGCTGGTCGCCGCCGGCGAAGTCTCGGTGGACGGCGCGCCTGAATCGCGCAAGACTGCCAAGATCCGCGCCGGGCAGGTGGTGGGCCTGGCGGGCATCGAGATCCGCGTGGTCGCCGCCTGACCGCGCGGGGCGGGCCGGCGGCGCCAGTGACGGCGGCGCCGGCATTGCAACCGAAAGGACTGGACTATGCCGATCGCTTTCTGGTGCGTGCTGCTGGCCGGCATCCTGCCGCTGGCGACGGTGGCCATCGCCAAGGCCAGCGGGCCTGGCTATGACAACCATGACCCGCGCGGCTGGCTGGAGCAGCAGTCCGGCCGCGCGCGCCGCGCCGACATGGCGCACCGCAACCACTTCGAGGCCTTCCCCTTCTTTGCCGCCGCCGTGCTGGCCGCCAGCCACCTGCAGGCGCCGCAGGCCCGCATCGACGAGCTGGCCGTGGTCTTCATCGTGGCCCGCCTGCTCTACACCGTGTGCTACGTGACCGACCGCGCCACGCTGCGCACGCTGTGCTGGACCATCGGCTACCTGTCGGTGGTGGGCATGTTCCTGCTGCCCGTGTTCGTCCACTGAACGCCGACTGAGCCATGGCCGCACGCGCGCTGGCACTCGCTGCCGCCCTGGGCATCACCGCTGCGCAGGCGGCGCCGCTTGAGTACACCATCGATCCGGCGCACACCACCGTCTATTTTTCCGCCAGCCATTTCGAGCGCAGTTCGGTGCGCGGGCGCTTTGGCAAGATCGACGGGCGCCTCATATATGACGCGGACAGCGGCGCCGGCGCACTCGACGTGACCGTGGACCTGGCCTCGGTCGATACCGGCAACCGCACCCTGGACGGCGTGCTGCGCTCGGCACAATTCTTCGATACTGCCCAGCACCCGGTGGCGCGGCTGCGCGCGGACCGCTTCTTGATGGAAGGCGGCCGGCTGGCGGCGGTGGAAGGCGAGCTGACGCTGCACGGCGTCACGCAGCCGCTGCGCCTGCAGGCCGAGCGTTTCCGCTGCGGCGAGGTCACCCTGTTCGGCGTGAGCCGGCAGGTCTGCGGCGGTGACTTCCGCGCCGAGGTGCCGCGCAGTGCCTTTGGCATGACCCGCTTCCTGCCCGAGGTAGGCGATACCGTGACGCTGCAAGTGGCGGTCGAGGCATCGCCCGCGGGCAGCACCCCACGGTAACCGTATTCGTCACCTCCGGCGCAAATTTCTCTTGTAGAATCAGCGCTTTGCCCAATTCCCGCCACGCTCGCCTGCGTGTGCCTGATGGGGGCGCGCGAGACCAAGACCATGTTCGACATCCATTCCGGCGACATCGTGGCCGCCGCACTGGCAGCTGCCGGTGCCTGCCTGGCCTGCAGCATTCCGGGCGACTTCCTGCGCCGCTTCCCGCTGTGGGCAGTGCAAACCTACGGCCGCGGCGCGCTGCTGATGCCGTTCCTGGCGATGATGGTCGGCACCTGGCTGTTCCGCCTCGGGGTGGCCGGCCAGATCGACTCCACCGCCGGGCAGGCGCTGATCGTTGCCGCCGGCTTCCTGAGCACGCTGCTGCTGTCGGCGTTGCTGCGCTTCTACCTCAAGGAATACCGCAAGCGCTGAGCCACTGCGCGAGTATGCCGGGCCCGCAGGCGGTGTCCGGCAAATGGCGTATGATGCGGCCTTTTGCGTCTCCCGCACCCCAGCCGGGGCGCCTGCCGCTCACTTCACCTCATGGCGCTCAAATCCACCATCTTCAAAGCTGACCTGTCGGTCTCCGACATGGACCGGCCCTACTACGGCAGCCACAGCCTGACCATCGCCCAGCACCCGTCCGAGAATGACGCGCGCATGATGGTGCGCCTGCTGGCCTTTGCCTGCGAAGCCACCGAAACGCTGGCCTTCACGCGCGGCCTGGACGAACCCGACGAACCCGACCTGTGGGACAAGCGCCTGACCGGCGACATCGCCCACTGGGTCGAACTGGGCCAGCCCGACGAAGCGCGCCTGAAGCGCGCCGCGGCGCGCGCCGAGCGCGTGACCGTCTATACCTACAACGCCGCCAGCGCGCGCGAATGGTGGAAGGGCATGGCGGGCAAGGCCGGCAAGCTGCGCAACGTCACCGTCTACAATGTCCCGGCGGAAGCGGTCGAAGCCCTGGCTGCGCTGGCGCAGCGCGCCATGCGCCTGTCGGTGACGATCCAGGACGGCGACATCTGGGTGGCCGACGACGACCGCAATGTGCAACTGACGCTGGATGTGCTCCAGCGCGCCCAAGCCTGAACGCAGCCGCGCTGCGTTCTCCTCTCACCACGTCTGTTCCCATCGGAAGGAAATACGCCATGCAAACCACGCCCTCTGGCCTGCAATACGAAGACACCACCGTCGGCGCCGGCGCCGAAGCCACCGCCGGCAAGCACGTCACCGTGCACTACACCGGCTGGCTGTACGAGAACGGCCAGGCTGGCCGCAAGTTCGATTCGAGCAAGGACCGCAACGACCCGTTCGTGTTCCCGCTGGGTGCCGGCCATGTGATCCGCGGCTGGGACGAAGGCGTGCAGGGCATGAAGGTGGGCGGCGTGCGCCGGCTGGTGATCCCGGCCGACCTCGGCTACGGTGCCCGCGGCGCCGGCGGCGTGATCCCGCCGAACGCTACCCTGCTGTTTGAAGTGGAACTGCTGGCGGTCTAAGCCGGCAGCAAGGTTGTCGCGCCTGCACAGGCAGGGGCGACAACCGCGGCAACTACCCGTCTTGCTGGCGCGCCCGCGCCTCAGAACCCGATCGCGGCGTTGCCGACATCGACGCGGACCTTGTCCCGGTCCAGCAGCCGCGCCGCATGGCGGGCATAGTCCTGCGCCCAGGCAGGATCGCCGGAGAAGCGCGCCTCTCCGGAAAACTTGGCGACATTCAGGATCTTGTCGATCACCAGCACCTTGCCGACCGGGCTCGACGCCTGACAGCCCAGCTCGCTGTATTCCCGGTCGAACCAGCGCCACGCGGCGTCCTCGGTGACTGCGGCCAGCTCGTCCGTGCCGATCGTGAAGTCATATTCCTTGCCACTGCCGAACACCACCGTAAGCGTGCGTGCCATCGCGGGTTCCCCCTGTGAATTGAGGCCACCATTGTAAGGACATGGCAGCCGCGCCGGCCAGCAATTCACGTGCGCCTGATCGCGGACAAAGGTGCGGCAGCACCCGTCCGCGGCGAGTGACCGAGGCGGCATGCCGCGCCAAACGTTGTCAGGCGCCCACACCCGTGCCGGTTGCTCAGGCAATTCTGAGAAAAACTGGCACTTATGTCATTTCCCCCACCTTCCCGTGGCGCCGCTTTGATTTATGCTTCCACCATGGCCATCACGCGACAGGACCTCGAATCCGACCGTCTGCGCACCTCGCTGTGCAGTACTCCGGTCGCGTCCTCGCTGCTGCCGGAAGCCGTGCTCGAGCAGTCCCTTTCCGACACGCTGGCGCGCCGCCCGGAAGATCCCGCGCTTGGCGGCGATGTCTGGCTGTTCGGCTATGGTTCGCTGATCTGGAACCCGATGGTGGTGCACACCGAGCGCCAGCGCGCCACCGTGCACGGCTACCACCGCGGCTTCTACCTCTATTCCCGCATCAACCGGGGCACCTGGGACAACCCGGGCCTGGTACTGGGCCTGGACCGGGGCGGCTGCTGCCACGGCATGGTGTTCCGCATCCCCAGCCATGTGGTCGAGCAGGAATTCCGCGTGCTGTGGCGCCGCGAGATGCTGACCGGGGCCTACCATCCGCGCTGGCTGCGCATCCGCACCGGGGATGCCAGCGCGCCTGAGCAGCGTGCCCTCGCCTTCGTCATGAACCGCTCGCACGAGGCCTACGCCGGCCGGCTGCCGGATCCCAGCGTGGTCGAGCGCCTGCGCCACGCTGCCGGACTGTACGGCCCCGCGCGCGAATACCTGCAGCAGACCTTGCTGGGCCTGGCCACCAACGGCGTCGACGATCCCTACCTGGGCAGGCTCTGGCGCCAGCTGCAGGCCAACGATGCCGCCGACGCCGAGCGCGCTGCGCACGCCGCCCGCGACGACGCAGCGCCCCTGCCGGCCAGCCCCCACGAAACCGTCTGAGCCAAGGAGCTGCCGCCATGACGCGCCCCGCCGCCCGCACCCGCAGACAGGCACTCAACGAGCTGCTGGGCCTGATGGGATTGCTGATGGGGGGCGGCCTGCTGGCGGCCCAGGGCGGGCAAACCCTGGCGGCACGGCCCGCCGGCGGCGCGGCCAGCCAGCCCGCCGCCCGAGCGCCGCGCAGCGCGGCCATGCAGCCGCCGCCACGCCGCGACACCATCGGCACGCTCGACCGCAACCTGATCACCGCCGCCAGCGCCGGCGACCAGGACCTGGTGGCGCGCCTGCTGGCCGCCGGCGCCTCGGCGCGCGCGGCCGACGAGCGCGGGCGCAGCGCCCTGCTGGCGGCGGTGCAGAACCGGCACACCGAAGTCGCGCGCACGCTGCTGCTGGCCGGCGCCGATGTGAACCTGAAGGACACCGAGGCCAACAGCCCCTTCCTGCTGGCAGCCGCCACCGGCCAGGCCGACATGGTGCGCCTGGCGCTGGCGCACGGCGCCGACCTGGCCAGCACCGACCGCTATGACGGCACCGCGCTGATCGCCGCCAGCCAGCACGGCCATGTCGAGGTGGTGAAGCTGCTGCTGAAGGCCGGCGTTGCCGTGGACCATGTCAACGACCTCGGCTGGACCGCGCTGCTGGAAGCGGTGATCCTGGGCGATGGCAGCACCCGCTACGAGGAAACGGTGCAACTGCTGCTGGATGCGGGCGCTGACGCCAACCTCGCCGACCGCGAAGGCGTGAGCCCCACGCGCCATGCGCGCGAGCGGGGCTACAAGACGATGGTGAAGATGCTGATGCGGGTGCGGGGGCATTGAGGGCCGGCACCGCGTAAATAAAAAAAGCTGGTCGGTCGACCAGCCTTTTTCATTGGCTACCCGGCTGCCTCAGGCCGCGGGCCTCTCCTCTGCGCCGGTGTTGCGCGCATTCTCGCATTCCTGCAGATGGCGCCACATCACCTTGCCGGTGCCCGACTTCGGCAGCGCCTCAACGAACTCCACCACGCGCGGGTACTTGTAGGCGGCCATGTTCTCCTTGGCCCATTCGATGATCTGCTCCGGCGTGGTCTTGCCTTTGGCATGGGCGCGCAGCACCACCACCGCCTTGACGGTCTCGCCGCGGTACGGGTCGCGCGTGCCGATGATGCAGGCCTCCTGCACGTCCGGATGCTTGTACAGCAGGTTCTCCACCTCGGCCGGCCACACCTTGAAGCCCGACGCATTGATCATGCGCTTGAGGCGGTCGGTGATGAAGAAGTAGCCCTCTTCGTCCATGCGGCCCAGGTCGCCGGTGCGGAAGAAGGCCTTGCCCTCGAACTCGATAAAGGCGTCGCGGGTGGCGTCTTCCTTGCCCCAGTAGCCCTTGAACACCTGCGGGCCGCTGACGATGATCTCGCCGATCTCGTTGGGCGGCAGTTCCTTGAGCGTGACCGGGTCGACCACGCGCGCGTCGGTGTTGAAGGTCGGCACGCCCAGGCACTGCAGCTTGGGCCGGTCCGACGGGTTGCTGTGCGTCGGCGCCATGGTCTCGGACAGGCCGTAGCCTTCCAGGTAGTTCAGCCCGAACTGCTCGCGCAGGCGCTCGGCCACGGCCTGCGGCATGGCCGCGCCGCCGCCGCCGATATAGCGCAGGCTGGCCAGGTCGAACTGGGCCAGGTTGGGGCTGGCCAGGAAGTCGATCACCATGGTCGGGATATTGGTCCAGTGCGTGACCTGGTAGCGCGAGATCAGGCGGCCGGCCACCTCGCGGTCCCAGCGCGGCAGCATCACCACGGTGGCGCCGCTGTAGATCGGGCCGTTCATGCCGTACTGCATGCCGGTGACGTGGAACAGCGGCAGCACCGACAGGATCACCGATTCGGCGCCCGAGCCCGACCAGGTTGAGCCGCCGACGATGTTGTGCATCACCGAGCGGTGCGTATGGATGCAGCCCTTGGGGAAGCCGGTGGTGCCCGAGGTGTAGGGCATCACCGCCATGTCGTCCGGGCCGGCGGTGTGCGGGCCAGGCTGCAGGCCGGCACCCAGTGCCTCGGGCCACGCGGTGGCGCCCGCGGGCAGCGGATGCGGCGTGGTCAGCCAGGCCGGCGGCGCGTCTTCCGGATGTTCGTGCGTGGGCGGCAGCGCGTCGGCATACTGAGTCACCAGCATATGCTCCAGGCGCTCGGCCGGCGCCAGCTCCGCCTGCGCCTGCTCGACCCCGGCGGCCAGGTCGGCGGTGAAGATCGCCACGCGCGCCTGCGCGTCGGTCACGTAATGCTTGAATTCCTCGGCACGGTTCATCGGGTTGACCGGCACCACCACCGCGTCGGCGCGCAGGATGGCGTAGTAGCTGACGATGAACTGCGGGCAGTTCTGCATGTACAGCAGCACCCGGTCGCCCTTCTTCACGCCCGCCTTCTGCTGCAGCCAGCCGGCCAGGGCGGTGGCCTGCGCCTCCAGCTCACGGAAGGTGATGGCATTGCCGAAGTAGCGGATCGCGGCCTTGTCGGCATAGCGGAGCGCCGAGACTTCCAGGTTGGCCCAGAGCGAGGTCTCCGGCAGCACGATGGCGGTCGGCAGGCGCTTCGGCCAGAACTGGAAATGCGGGCGAGCTGGGGTCTGCATGCAAGGTCTCCTGTGCGGTCTCGCGGACCGGGGCTTTTGGTATGATCAAGGACTATAACCGAACGATCGTTCTATTTTCAACCGCAGACTTTCCCGAACCCTGCGGGCACGGTATTGGCACAGGGCGTTGCATTCGGCGCCTTCGCCCTCACAATAGGGGTATAGATTGCCTTGCCCCTTCGGGCGGCCCGCCCGGGCTGGCCGCTCCCGCCTCTCCCCGATCCAGGATTTCCCATGAGCGACGTGACCCTGCAGAATTTCGAAACCGAAGTGATCGAGGCCTCGCGCCAGGCGCCCGTGCTGGTCGACTTCTGGGCGCCGTGGTGCGGCCCCTGCCGCACGCTGGGCCCGATGCTGGAACGGCTGGAATCCGAGGCCGGCGGCCAGTGGAAGCTGGTCAAGGTCAATGTCGACGAGAACCAGGACCTGGCCGCGCACTTCGGCGTGCGCAGCATCCCGCATGTGGTGGCGATTGCCGACGGCCAGGCGGTGGACCAGTTCATCGGCGTGCTGCCCGAGTCCGGCCTGCGTGAATTCCTCGGGCGGCTGATGCCCAGGCCCGCGCAAACGGCCCTGCATGACGCGCTGCAACTGGCCGCCGAGGGCGACCGGGCCGGCGCCGAGGCGAAGTTCGACGAAGCCATTGCGCTCGACCCCGAGACCGACGCCGCCCGGCTGGCCTATATCGGTTTCCTGCTGGACGGCAATGCCGTCGCCGAGGCCAGGTCGCAGTTCGAGGCCCTGTCGCCGCAGGCCGCGCAGCAGGACGCCCATGCCGCGCTGCGCATGCGCATGGATGCGATGGAGGGCCTGTCCGGCCTGCCGGACGAGCCCACCCTGAGCGCGCGCATTGCCGCCGACCCGCGCGACCTGGCGGCGCGGCGGGACCTGGCCAGGCTGCTGATCGCGCGCCAGCAGTACGAGCCGGCGCTGGAGCAGTTGCTGGAAATCGTGCGTACCGATCGCACTTTCGAGGACGATATCGGCCGCAAGACCATGCTGTCGGTGTTCGAGATGCTGGCCGACCGGCCCGACGTGGTGTCGCACTGGCGCCGCCAGCTGAGCACGGCGCTGAACTGAACGGCCGGGCCGCGGGCCCCGGCGCGGTAAACTGGCGGACTCAGTTCCGCCATTTTTCCTGCCATCCGCCATGCCAGCGCCCCGCCTGATCGACTTCAAGACCGAGCCCGCCCCCAGCCACGACCGCCCGCGCCCGGACCGGCTGGTGTCAGGCAACCCCGACCGCACCACCTGGACGCACTACAGCGCGCAGCACGGCGATTTCGACTGCGGTATCTGGGCATGCGAGCCCGGAGCCTGGCGCATCGCCTTTCCGGCCGGCAAGGAAGAGTTCTTCCATGTCATCAGCGGCCGCATCCGCATCAGCGACGATGCCGGCCAGGCCAGCGACTTCGGCCCCGGCGACGCCTGCGTGATCCCGGCCGGCTTTACCGGGCTGTTCGAGGTGCTGGCACCGGTGCGCAAGTATTTCGTGGTGATCGAACGCGACTCCGCCCACCCGGCCTGACTGCGCTCAGGCCGCCGTGACCGGGCCTTCGACCAGCGTGAAGCCGTGCTCGCGCATATGCTCCACCATCATCGCGTCCATCGACTTGACGTGATGGTCGAACCAGCCCGAGAGCTCGGCCACCAGGCGGCGGCCAAGCTGGAACTCGGCATCGGTGTGCACCTTGTCGCGCACCGCGGCGGCCACGGCCAGCACCTGCTGGTGCTCGCCCGCGTGGCAATGGCGCGGGCCGAAGCCCATCGCCTCCATCCACTGCTCTTCCTGTGCGAAATGATGGCGGGTATGGTCGATCCATTCGTCCATCGCCGCCAGGAAGCCGGCATCGTCGGCGCCGGCCACCGCGGCCAGCAGCTGCACGAACTCGGCATGGGTGGCGTCGGTGACCGGTTCGCCCAGATGGAGGTGGCCCGGCAGGCCGGCGGAGGAAAGCTGGTCTTTGGCGTCCATGGATCGACGGCAATCGTGGGAGAAAACGGCAAGGATACCGAATCGGCGCGGCCCGGGCCTGATCTGGCGCAAGCCCAGGGGGTATGCTGTGGGCGATGCGCCCTGTCCGCTACACCAAACCCTCATGCCAAGACTGATCTTCTTCTGCGGCCATGCCGGCACCGGCAAGACCACCCTCGCCCACCGCCTGATCGGCCCGCTGATGCAGGCCACCGGCGAGCCCTTCTGCCTGCTCGACAAAGACACCCTGTACGGCCGCTACAGCGCCGCGGCCATGGCCGCGATCACCGGCGACCCCAATGACCGCGACAGCCCGGCCTACCTGAACAACCTGCGCGACCCGGAATACCAGGGCCTGCTCGACACCGCGCGCGAGAACCTGGCGCTGGGCATCAGCGTGATCGTGATCGGCCCGCTGTCGCGCGAGGTCAAGGCCCACCTGCTGCATGACCCCGGCTGGCTGCACGTGCCCGCCGGCACGACGGTGCGCACGGTCTGGGTCCATCTGCCTGAAGACGAGGCCCATGCGCGCATCATCCGGCGCGGCAATCCCAACGACGCCTACAAGCTGGGCCACTGGGAAGCCTACCGCACCCGGCGCTTCATGCCGGCGCCCGCGGATTATCCGGAGCTGATCTTCTTCGACAACCTTGCACCCGGCGACGCCGAGATCGACGGGCTGCTGCGCGCGCTGAGCGCCTGAGCGGCCCGGGCGGCTTCAGCCGCGCGCGATCGCGCCGATCACCGCCGACGCCGCGACAAAGCCGAACACCGCCGTCACCGCCACCGACGAGCCAAAGCCCGCGCAGGCCAGCCCCTGCGGGCCGCGCATGGCCGGCTGGCCCGGCTGCAGGTCCAGCGGCGGCGCCTCGTCGATCTCGCAGGCCTGCTGCTCGGGCTCGGGATATTGCAGCGGCTCGTCCGAATAGACCGCGGCGATGCCGAACTTCTTCTTCGGGTCGCGCGTAAAGCCCCATTGCTTGCGCAGGCCGGCGCGCACCTTGGACAGCAGCGGGTCCTGGATCGTACGCGCCAGGTCGTCGATGCGCACGCGCGTGGGGTCGAGCTGGCCGCCCGCGCCGCCGCAGGTGATCACCGGCACGCCCTGGCGCCGGGCCCAGCCGAGCATCCCAGTCTTGACGCGCACCGCGTCGATGGCGTCGATGACGTAGTCATAGCCGGCGCCGAGCAGCTCGGGCACGTTGTCCGGCGTGACGAAATCATCGACCTGCGTTACCCGGCAGCGCGGGTTGATGGCCACGATGCGCTCGGCCATGGCCTCGACCTTGGCGCGCCCGTAGGCATCGCCCAGCGCATGGATCTGGCGGTTGGTGTTGGACAGCGCGATATGGTCCAGGTCGATCAGCGTGATGCGCCCGACCGCATTGCGCGCCAGTGCCTCGGCCGCCCAGCTGCCGACGCCGCCAATGCCGACCACGCACACGCTGGCCGCCTCCAGGCGGGCCAGGCCGGCGGCGCCGTAGAGCCTTGCCACGCCGCCGAAGCGGCGGTGGTAGTCATCCTCGGCCGGGCTTTCGTGGGTCAGCGGCTCGGGCAGGCCGGCCAGGTCGTGTGCGGCATCGTTCATGCTGGAGGTATCGGGTCGATGGAGTGCGGCAGGGTCGGCGCTTGGCTGCGCGGGGCAAGAATCCGGCATTTTCCGGCGGCGATGTCAGCCAATCCCCGACAAAGACAGGAAGCGCGCAACTATACAATAGACGTGCAGTGGTCCGTTCGCCGCCCCGCGCTGGCTTGGGCGGCCCCGGCCCTGCCCCCCGCCAGACAGGAGAGCCCGCCTCATGCCCGTGCGCCGCAAGGTTGTTCTGTGGAGTGTGCTGACACCCATCGCGCTGATCGCGCTGCTGGTGGTCGTGATCCTGACCTTCGACTGGAACCGCCTCAAGCCCTGGCTCAATGACCGCGTCACCGAGGCCATCGGCCGCCCCTTTGCCATCAACGGCGACCTGACCGTGACCTGGCGCCGCGGTGAGGGCGAGAAAGGCTGGCATACGCTGGTGCCGTGGCCGCGGCTGTCGGCGCGCGACATCACCATCGCCAATACCGACTGGGCCAAACAGCCCAACCTGGCAACCGTGCGCGAGCTGATCTTCGTGCTGCGTCCGATACCGCTGCTGGCGCACCAGATCGCGGTGCCGACCATTGTCGTCGACAGCCCGACGGTGTGGCTGGAGCGCCTGCCGGACGCCCGCAACAACTGGACCCTCGAGTTCGGCCCCAAGAAGGGCCCGTCCGAATGGGAGCTGCATATCGGCGAGGTGGTGCTGGCGCGCGGCAACCTGGCGCTGGCCGACCAGCTCAAGAAGATCGAGCTGCAGGCGGAGCTCGACACCATCGGCGGCAGCCCGCTCTATGACAAGGCCCGCGACGGCGCGCTGGTCGCGCCCGAGGCCTCCGCGGTGCCGCCAGGGCCCCCGGCCAGTGCACCCGGCGCGGCCAGGGCAGCCTCCGCGCCAGCGGCTTCGGCGCCGGGCGTTTCCGCCCCGCCGGCCACGGCCAAGGGCCCCGACGACCGCTACGGCGTGCGCTGGAAAGCCACCGGCCGCTACAACGAGGCCACCATCAACGCCAGCGGCAAGGCCGGCACGGTGCTGAGCCTGCGCAACGCCGACGTGCCCTTCCCGATCCTGGCCGATGTGCGGGTTGGCACCACCCGCGCCGTGATCGAAGGCACCGTGACCAACCCGGCCCACCTGGCCGCGCTGGACGTGCACCTGACCCTGAGCGGCGACAGCATGGCCAGGCTCTATGCGCTGACCGGCGTGGTGCTGCCGTCCACGCCCCCGTACCAGACCCGCGGCCGGCTGATGGCGACGCTGCGCAAGCAGGGCTCGATCTACGAGTACCAGAAGTTCACCGGCCGCGTCGGCGGCAGCGACCTGTCCGGCACGCTGACCTTTACCAAGCGCGAGCCGCGCCCGCTGCTGGCCGGCAACCTGGTGTCCAACCAGCTGCGCTTTGTCGACCTGGCGCCGCTGATCGGCGCCGATGCCAAGCCCGGACGCCCCGCCAAGGACAGCCCGGTGGCCCAGCCGGCCGACAAGGCGCTGCCGGTGGCGCCATTCCGCACCGAGCGCTGGGACGAGATCGACGCCGACGTGCGCTTTGCCGGCAAGCGCATCATCCGCGATGCCGACCTGCCGATCACCGACCTGGTCACGCACCTGAAGCTGCAGGACGGCGTGCTGCTGCTGGACCCGCTGAATTTCGGCGTGGCCGGCGGCAACCTGGTGTCGACCATGCGCCTGGACGGCAAGCGCGAGCCAATGGGGGCCACGGTCGACATGACCGCGCGGCACATGAAGCTCAAGCAGCTGTTCCCCACCTTTGACCTGATGCGCACCAGCATCGGCGAACTCAACGGCAGCGCCAAGCTCTCGGCCACCGGCAATTCAGTGGCGGCACTGATGGCGTCTTCCAACGGCGAAGCCAAGCTGCTGGTCGAGAACGGCACGGTCAGCAAGTTCCTGCTTGAAGCGATGGGGCTGAACGTGGGCAGCGTGGTGATCCGCAAGCTGTTCGGCGACAGGCCGGTGCGGATCAACTGCGGCGTCAGCGACTTTGCCTTCACCGACGGCATCGCGCGCGCGCGCACCTTTGTGCTGGATACGGAAGATGCGGTGGTCGAAACCACCGGCGGCATCGACCTGCGCAATGAAAGGCTGGCGCTGACCATCCACCCGGACTCCAAGGGCTTGCGCGTGTTCTCGCTGCGCTCGCCACTGTACGTGGGCGGCACCATGAAGAAGCCGTCCGTCAGCCCCGATATCGGGGTGCTGGCGCTGCGCGCCGGCGGCGCGCTGTCGCTGGCGCTGCTGGCACCGGTGGCGACTGCGGTGCTGCCGCTGGTGGACCTGTCCCCGGACGGCGAAGACAACCTGTGCGCAACGCTGCTGGCCGACCTGCGCAAACGCCCGGTCGCGCCGCCGCCGGGCAAGACCTACAAGGATCCCAGGACCGGCAAGACCGCCGGCATGACCGCCGGCAGGCCGATCCCGAAGGAAACGCCGGGGACCGCCGCGCAGGCTGACGCCCAGACCCGCCAGCCGGCACGCGCCAGCGAGCGCGAGGAGCGCAAGCCGGCGCCAGCGCCGGCGCCGGCGCGCCCGGACAGCGATGCCCTGCACAAGGGCGGTTGAGGCGCGTGCGCAATCAGGTCGCGTCGCCTGGCGGCCGCATGTCCGCCATTGTCTGAAGCAAAATCACAACACTTGGCCCCGCTGCGACATCCTGCCGCACGCAGCCGTTGTGCCGCGCCCACGCCGGGCGCATAATTAAACGGCCATTTACAAGAAGTTTAAGCATGGCAAGCATCGGGTGCGGTGCGGGTTCGCCCGCTGCATCCTTCTGAAGGCGCGGCTGCGGCCGCCCTTTGTTTCCTCTTTATTTTCCCGCCTCGGCACGGCCGCCGGCCGCCACGAGCGCGGCCACCGCGAGCCCCCGTTCCCATGTCGCTGCCGCACACCGCCGTCCCGCCGATCACCTGGCTGATCGCGCTGACGGTGTGCAACCACGTGGCCTTCAATGCCAGCCGCGTGGTGGTGTCGCTGTTCGCGATTTCCCTCAAAGCCTCCACCATCACACTCGGCGTGCTGATGTCGCTGTATGCGGTGCTGCCGATGCTGCTGGCAATCCGCGCCGGCAAGCGCATCGACAAGATCGGGCCGCGCAAGCCGATGACCGCGGGCTCGCTGATGGTGGTGGCGGGCACGCTGCTGCCGGCGCTCTGGCACGACCTCGGCGCGCTGTACCTGTCATGCGCGCTGATCGGCGTGGGCTTCATGCTGGTCCAGGTGGCGATGCAGCTGCTGATCGGCCAGGTCTCCACCAACGAGACCCGGCTGCGCAACTACACCTGGCATGCGCTGGGGCTGTCGGTGTCCGGCACGCTCGGGCCGGTGGCGATGGGCTACGTGATCGAGCATGCGGGCTTCCGTCCCGCCTTCATGGTGCTGGTGGCGGTGGCGCTGGTCGGCCAGGCCGGCCTGCAATGGCTGCGTCCGCGCCTGCCGGCGCAAGGCGGCAATGCCGGGCGCATCGCCATCGAGGACGGCAGCCGCCACTCCACGCTGGACCTGCTGCAGCATGCCGAGCTGCGCGCGGTCTTTATCGCCAGTGCGGTGCTGTCCGCCGCATGGGACCTGCACGCCTTCCTGATCCCGATCCAGGGCTCGCGCATCGGCCTGTCGCCGTCGTCGATCGGCTGGGTGCTGGGCGCTTTCGCGATTGCCACCTTTGCCATCCGCGTGGCCATGCCGGCGGTGTCGCGCCGGCTCTCGGAGTGGAAAATCATCCGCAGCGCGCTGCTGGTGGGAGCGCTGGCCTACCTGGCCTACCCCCTGGTCACGCAGTTCTGGCTGATGTGCGGGCTGGCCTTCGTGCTGGGCCTGGCGCTGGGCAGCGCCCAGCCCAATGTCATGAATATCCTGCACACGGCGTCGCCGCACGGCCGCGCCGGCGAGGCACTGGGCCTGCGCTCGGCGGTGCTCAATACCAGCCAGGTGGTGTGGCCGCTCACGTTTGGCGTGGTCGGCACGGCGCTGGGCATGCTGCCGATCTTCCTGTCGATGGCGGGCGCGATGGGCGCGGCCGGCTACTACTCGCGGCGCCAGGGGCGCAAGGTGCTGCCACCGCCGGTTTAGCCGCCGCGGCAGGTGGCGCTGCCGATACGTTTGTCGCCACGCAAATGCGATCCCCGATGCATTCGCTATACTCGAATCAGCCGGACCTGCGGCCCCCGCCCCCGGGCGCACCGCGCATCCCGACCGATATCCTGATGATTGCGACATGACTCAACTTGCCGACCTTCGCCGTAGCTATGTGCTGGGCTCTCTGTCCGAAACCGACGTAGCGCCCGACCCGATGAGCCAGTTCAAACGCTGGTTCGACGAGGCGGTCACGGCCAAGCTGCCCGAACCCAATGCCATGACCCTGGCCACGGTCGACGCCGACGGCCAGCCGTCCGCGCGCATCGTGCTGCTCAAGGGCATCGACGACCGCGGCTTCACCTTCTTCACCAACTATGAAAGCCGCAAGGGCCTGGACCTGGCGGCAAACCCGCGCGCGGCGCTGCTGTTCCACTGGGTGCAGCTGGAGCGCCAGGTACGCGTCGAAGGGCGCGTCGAGAAAGTCTCGGACGACGAGAGCGACGCCTATTTCGCCACGCGCCCGCTGGGCTCGCGCGTGGGCGCCTGGGCCTCTGCGCAAAGCCGCGAGGTGCCCGGCCGCGACGTGCTGGAGCAGCGCGAGCAGGAATACCGCAGCAAGTTCGGCGAAAACCCGCCGCGCCCGCCGCACTGGGGCGGCTACCGCCTGGTGCCGACCGCGCTGGAGTTCTGGCAGGGCCGCCCGTCGCGGCTGCACGACCGCATTGCCTTCCGCCTGCAACCCGGCGGCGACTGGCAGATCGTGCGGCTGTCGCCCTGAAACGGTTGGCACGCGCCTGAACATGCGCCAACTACGCCGAACGGGTCGGTAGTGGGGTCTTCTGGGCGGTGCGCTGCACAAGCTGCGGAATTGGACTAAAGTGAGACCGGCGTCGCTTGGTTACTCTTTTCTTGCAGCGCTCGATACGGATTGGGCAAGGTTCCAGCTCAGTACCAACCTTGCCTGATGCGTCGGCCGCAGCGTGTGCCGCAACCATCGGGAGGTAAAGCGCATGTTTTTCAAGCAAGCCCTGGAAAAGCAACTCGACAACTGGATCGCCGACCTGCGAGAGAATGCCAATCTGCCGGTCAGCTTGCGGCTGTGGAATGGCATCGAATACCCGCTCGGGCACTTCGACAAGCCGGCTGTCACGCTGACCGTACGCGAAGCCGCGGCCCTGCCGCTGCTGCTGACGCCGAGCCTGGACAACCTGGGCGAAGCGTATGTGCAGGAGAAAATCGACTTCGAGGGCAGGCTGACGGACATCATCAAGGTCGCCTACGGCTTCTCGGCCGCGGCCACGCACCGCGCCGGCGGCGCGCTGTTCAAGGCGGCGCAGCACTTCGCGCATACCAAGCAGGAAGACAAGAACTCGATCCAGTACCACTACGACGTCTCCAACGACTTCTACCAGCTCTGGCTCGATCCCAACATGGTCTACTCCTGCGCCTACTTCGAGCACGGCGACGAAGACCTGGCCACGGCGCAAATCAAGAAGATCGACCACATCCTGACCAAGATCCGGCTGCAGCCTGACCAGACGCTGCTGGACATCGGCTGCGGCTGGGGCGCGCTGGTGCTGCGCGCCGCGCAGAAGTTCGGTGCGCGCTGCGTGGGCATCACGCTGTCGCAAAACCAGTTCGACCTGGCCACCGAACGTGTCAGGGCCGCGGGCCTGTCCGACCGCATCGAGATCCGGCTGCAGGACTACCGCGACACCGCCGGCACCTTCGACCGCATCACCAGCGTCGGCATGTTCGAGCATGTGGGCAAGGACAACCTGCCCGGCTACTTCAGCCGCATCCGCGAACTGCTGGCCGACGACGGCTATGTGATGAACCACGGCATCACCTCGCCCGACCCCGACAACGGCGCGACGCCGATGGACGGCGCCGAGTTCATGGACCGCTATGTGTTCCCGCAGGGCGAGCTGCCGCATATCGGGCTGGTGCTGCGCACGCTGCAGCAAGGCGGCCTGGAAGCCTTCGACGTCGAACTGCTGCGCCGCCACTACGCGCAGACGCTGCACTACTGGGCCGACAACTTCGAGGCCCGCGGCGACACCATCCGCAGCCTGGTCGGCGAGAAGAAATACCGCATCTGGCGGGTCTACCTGGCCGGCTGCGCACATGCCTTCGAGACCGAGAAGATGTCGATCTACCAGGTGCTCTGCCACAAGGCCGGGCTGCCGGCCGATACCCTGCCGTGGTCGCGCCGCTATATCTACGACCAACCCATTGGCCGCAACGACTGAAGGCAACGCCGGCGATTGACTGAAGACCTCTTTGGCGGGCTGCTCCAGCCC